>NZ_JAVJQP010000087.1:0-10544 GCF_040218875.1 Coleofasciculus sp. D1-CHI-01 | reverse complement strand
GGGCGGGTTTAGGGACAATCGTAGGGGCGGGTTTAGGGACAATCGTAGGGGCGGGTTTAGGGACAATCGTAGGGGCGGGTTTAGGGACAATCGTAGGGGCGGGTTTAGGGACAATCGTAGGGGCGGGTTTAGGGACTCAATTCAGATATTCACCAATAACGGAACAACAAAACCCGCCCTTTCACACCAATAACGGAACAACAAAACCCGCCCTTTCACACCAATAACGGAACAACAAAACCCGCCCTTTCACACCAATAACGGAACAACAAAACCCGCCCTCCCCACCAATAATGGAATAACAAAACTTGATAGACAGTCTAGGACGGTACGAGATAGCATAGCATTCTGTAAATTGTTGTGTAAATTACAGGTGAAGGTTCAGCCCGACTCCTTTCAGGTGGATCGCAATCATAAGCTGTATTTTCTCCACCCCGTCCGAAAGCACCTATCTCAAAGCCTTATTTAGCAAAAACCTGAAAATAGAACCCCAGAAATACGATCATGAATTGATTTCCATTCATTCGCTAAAGCTGTTTCTCCACTGCGGATTTCACGCCCATTTAACTCAGGATGACGAGCATAGAAAACCGCATCAGCTAATTTATCACGAACACTTACATTGTTCACGCTAGCTTGATCCTGGTCAGAACTTGCAGAGCCACAGTTACTTTCAATCCACCCCACCCAATTCTTTACAACCCCGCGCAGGGCATTCCATTCTCGAACATAAAGTTCTTGAGACGGATCAATACTCCTCCCTTTCATGTCTGGATAAACCGCATAAAAGAAGGTATCTGTCCAATCATCGACCTCCTCTTTGCGTGACGATGATGACGATGATGTCGAAACTTCTGTTAACTCTGTACCATCCCAGACGTAATAACTGGTTTCCATCCAATCAGGTCTTTTTCCCGGAGTATTTTCGGGCGGATTAACCACGAGTAGCCGACTATCCAACTTATACTTCACACCCGCTTCAGCCACAATACCTGGCGTATAAACCGAGCCAGTTTCAGCGTCGATAATGGCAACAGATTGACAGCTTGTGCCACATCCCCAAGTCACCACCGTATATTTTCCGGCAAAATTGGGTCCGGTTTGTGCGCCCTCTCGTAAAACAGTGCGGAATCTTCTAGCATCAGGGTCACTGCTTAAGTCAACGGGTGCAGGATTACCCGATAAAGATTCGGTTTCTGGATAATCATTGAAGTCTGGAGGAGATGCCTGCTTGGTGTGGCTTACTTGTGATGCAATTGTTTCCCTATTCGTGTCGAGGGTGTTAGCTTGCTGGGAGAAAGATTCATTGGCAGACAGTGGGGAAGAGCTAAAACCAAGTGCTAATGTTAGAGTAAGTCCTGAAATTATACGGGTTTTCATGTTATTATTCATTGCTTTTTGCTTTTAGCCTCACCTAAAGGGTAAACAGAGGCTGCCACCTGTTTCATCCCTCTAAACTGTGTCATCTGGAAACTTTAGTAGGCGTTGGTTACGTCATAACCCGAAGCCTAGCTATCACGCTTTTGACTGTTCCCCTAGAAAAAAATCACTCATTAACCTCTTCCTTGTTATTATCCTTCATTCAGGCAGGAAAAACGGTGAGTACATTAACTTTTTTGAGGAACCGTGGACTGAACCGAGTCGCGTTCGTGTAACTTATTGAACCACTCTCTTAAGTGAATATATTTTAATTGCCAATCTTCATCCAGGCGCAAACTGTAGTAGCCTAGGGAACATAAGCCAGCTACATCGGCGGCTGTCCAGGTTTCATTCCCCAACAAGTAGTTAGACTTAGCTAATTGTTGGTCAAAAACTGGCAAAAGGCGATTAATTGACGCTTCCAATCTTGTCCGATAACCAGGAAAAGTGAAATTATTTTTCAAATTTAGTATCCATGAATTGATGATAGTATCACCTAAATAATCCGCGAGTTCTTCCCATTTACGACACTCAAGCCTTGTCCGAGGATCACTGGGGTAAAACCTCGGCTGTGGATAGGTTTCGTCTAGATACTCCGCAATTAATGTAGAATCCCAAATCACCGTGCCATCTTCATCGACAAACACAGGGACTTTACCAATAGGAGAAAGATTGATAAATTCCGGGGGCTTATCAAGCAGATTGATTTCTCTTAGTTCGCACTCTATATTTTTCTCAGCTAACAGAATTCGGATTTTTCGAGAAAAGTGGGATTGTTGATGATAATACAATATTCTATTCATTAGATATCTCCCGACATTCCGGTTGGTAATCAAACAACCATCTAAACTGCGAGTCAGCTAACCAAGTTGGGGTAAGTTTGTAGATCCAATTTCGCAGCAATGCGTAACTCCTGTTGGTGGGCAATGCCCACCCTACGGTATATCATGGGTTTCGGCGACCCCAAAATGCACGCTTTTCAGCGCCATTCAGCTTAATAGGGCATTTCTGTCTCTTCCACATCTGCTGGAGCGTCTGTCAATCCCATGCGGTTAAGGGCGATGACAACCCCCACAGATACCAATCCTCCTAAAAGTAAACCCATAATCAGAAGAATAATATAGATGCGCTTCAGAGATTTTTTTGTCGCTTTTATATGCTCTGGCGATAGATTAGGGTCAAGGCTTTCCTGTTCAGTGTCTGGAGATGTCTCATCTGCCCCATCTCGTTGGGGATGGGGAAAGCCGTCATGCTCGAATTCTGGGGGGTTTTGATTATTCCACATATCTCTAGTTTGGTTATGATTGGCATAATTCTCATCAGCCTAAAGTTAGACTGATTCTCGGTAAAGAGTTTCGCGATCCAAAATTGGGAAGCAATGACTTGATTTAAGTGATGACTCTATGTATTATCACTATAGTTTCAGTTCGTATGTTCTAGTTGGGTTGACATGGCGTTAGATATCCGATCAGCAAGACAGCTTCGCCGAATGCGACAACGTGATTTAGCTGCTGCTGCGGGAATTTCAGTAAATGAGCTGATGAAGCTCGAACGGGGGCTGACAGTTCCGCCGAAAAAGCTACTTGATCGGATATCGGATTGTCTTAATATGGATGTCAATCAACTAACAGTTGGTCAGAATGAACTCCTGAAAAATCCTTTAACAGGAGAAGGTTACCTCACGGCTCGCCCCGAACGCTCAACAAGAATTCCGCGTCGAAAAGCTCCTGACTCGACAAAAAAACCCGTTTTCGATTTGTTTTGTGGAGTTGGGGGATTTTCGTTTGGGTTGGAAATGCATGAAGCTTTTCAGGTGGTTGCTGGTATCGATATTCTAAGCGATCGCCTACGAACCTTCTCGCGCAACCATGATACGGCAAATGCTTATGGGGAGGATATTCATGCTATTTCTACCGATATATTAGAGAGTGAAAACCCTCGTCCATTCGTCATCGTCGGTGGCGCTCCATGTCAGGGATTCTCATCTATCCGTCCTTTCCGGAACATTGAACGAAACGATTTGAGAAACAACCTGGCAGAAGAATTCTGTCGTATCGTTCATGATCTACAGCCAGAATGGATAGTTTTTGAGAATGTGATTGGCTTGTTCACCTATAATAAAGGACTGACTTTACGAGCCATTTTAGGTGCATTTGAAGAGGTAGGATATCGAACAAGCTTTAAAGTGCTAAATGCTGCTTATTACGGGTTGCCCCAGTGTCGTGAGCGTCTAATTATTGTCGGCAGTCGCAAAGGTAAACCATTTAAATGGACTCAGCCTACCCATTGGTGCGAACACCGCAGTATGGCTGGACAGCAAAAATTTGTCCTTAAGCCCCTAGGAAAACTATTTGCTCAAGATCTCCAGCCTGCTGTTACCGTTAATCAAGCAATTCACGATCTTCCACCCGTTGAAGCTGGAGAAAAAAACACCGTCTATCGAGATGATATTGAGTCTACACCCTACGAAATCCTTATTCGGAATAAAGCGCAGCAATTAACAATGCACGAAGCCACTGCACATTCTCGGCGAATGCTAGAAATAATTCGCCAAGCAGGAGCTAATATTTATGCCTTACCCGAAGGAACAGTTACTAGCGGCTTCAGTTCTTGCTATAGCCGATTAAATGGAGATGAACCTAGTGTGACGTTGACTGTAAATTTTACTCATCCAGGCTCTAACCGTTGTATTCATCCTCACCAGCACCGTGCTTTAACCCCGCGTGAAGGTGCGCGTTTGCAAGGCTTTTTTGATACCTTTGAATTCATCGGCACACGATCCCAGATTGTCAAGCAAATTGGAAATGCTGTACCTCCCTTGCTTGGACGTGTCATCGCACAAGCTATCTTGGAAAGTGATTAATCTCCCTCAAAAAGCTGCTGGTAACTTCGATAAGCTTTACCTCTGGGTGAGAAAGGAACACGCTCTAAATCACAGTACACCACTTGCAAGATTTCCATACCGATAGCATTTACCACAGCAGTTTTCCCAGAATCACCTTTTGTATTGCTGAGGTTGAAATGTTCCAGGAGAAGATAACCACAGCGTATTTCCCAAATATAGGGCTTCACACCACGCTGTTCCTTTTCGATTCGTAGAGAACCATCGGGTTGACAAAGTACATAGCGACAGGTCAGATAATGCCCTTCTTTAGCCAAATGTCCTTTGGGCTTGTTAGTTTCAAGAGCCATTTTCAACTCAAGATTAGGTACTTGGGGAGAAATGCCTGTTGTCAAGAGGTCAGGATATTTGTGAGGTCTATTGCGTCTGAGCAAGCCATTCGAGTGTTTAGCTATAGCTGAGGCAAAAATATTACCAATCATGGAAGATAAGTTGGCTAACTCGACCGTCTGACTCAACAAAAAGACGTTGGCTTTCTCAAGCGTTGTATCTATTTGGTCAAGCAATGCGTAAGTATCCCGAATCGCCTCCCGTAGAATTTCATGACTTAAGCCAATACCTGCCAAAATACCTACATTCACAAAGCCATTTGCCGCAGGTTCGCGCATTACCCCGCCCCTTTGTTCAAACTGGAGCAAGTCAGCAGGTGACACATTAAGAGCTTGAGCGATTTTCTGGATGTTAATTAGACTGATGTTCCGTTCGCCTCGTTCAACACCACCGATATAGGTTCTGTCCAGTCCTGCTGCAAGTGCTAGGGCTTCTTGCGAAAGACCATGGGCTTGCCGAAGAACACGCACACGTTCTCCAAAGAGTGTTAAAATCACCTCGTCTTGGTTAGCCTATATTGACATTTAATGAAGCATTAAACCTTGGCAGATGACTATAAGTCCACGGACTATAAGTATCTTATTTTAATGCTAAGCTTTCTCATTAACTAGATTGACTTCCAGATCATTCGGGCTTATGCCTATGGTTAGAAAAATTAACTCGTCATTCCAACTCTAGATATTTCCGTTAATATTTCAGGTAAAAGTCTTTAATCAAGCTAATAAATTCAGGGGTATAAACCCGTCGGGTGGCTTCTATCGCGAGAACCTTTTCCTGAGAGGATAACTGATGTTTCCCAAATTCCAGTACAATCCGTTTAGCTGGACTAGCTAAAGTTGGTTTAACCGAGAGTTTTCTGTGGCAAAATAAACCAAATGATTCGGCTTTTTCTTGGAAGAGTTGGGCTGCCTCAGTGGGATAAATTACAGCTAGCCTACCATTCTCGCACAAAAGCTGTTCCACCACTTGTAACAGATCAATTTGTCGCAAAGAATCACTATGTCGGGCTACGGTTCTCGCCTTTTGTGAAGCTTTACAGGCATTTTCAAAAAAGGGAGGATTAGACACAATCAGATTGTACCGCTTTGAGCAAGTCGTGGCATAATCTTGCACAGAACTCAGGTACACCTGAATGCGATCGCGCCATGGTGATTTCGCCACATTCTCCCGCGCCTGAATGCCAGCCTCTGCGTCAATTTCCACGGCGTCGATGTGTGCCTGCGATCGCTGTGCCAACATCAGCGCCACTAAACCCGTCCCTGTGCCAATATCCAGAATGCTTTGTACACCTGTGATATCCGTCCATGCCCCTAACAGTGTACCATCTGTTCCCACCTTCATTGCACAGCGATCGTGAAATACGGTGAATTGTTTGAAGCGAAAGTAGGGATTAGACATTCTCAGTCGTTGATTATGAATAGCTGACATCTTAACCTACTAATTTAGTATAAATTAGTATCTTTTTAGTAAATATGACCCAGATGAAGTACACCCTAACGTAGGGGCGCAAGGCTTGCGCCCTTATCAAGGTATCGCACTCTATAAGGGCGAGTTTAGTTAAGTTATCGGTTGGTGGCAAACTGTTATCTGTCAAACCCGCCCCTACATGTCTCAATTAATCAAGACATTTTACCCAGCAGCAGAGAACCCGGAACAGCTTTTTTGATCCAATTAGTCACTAAAATTTGTTCCGGTTCAAACCTATCAACCGATTCGCCGTTCACGGTACGAAAAATAACGTCTTGGGGAACAATTTCTTCACCCGTTGGTAAAACCATACCTTGAATCTGGGAAATCTCGAAGGAACGCCAGGTGTAAAAAACCACATATTTGCCACTTTCTCCAGCCATAACTTCCGCTAGACAGGCATCATTCCGGTATTCAGATAGTTTTGATTTCATCCGGGGAAACAAGGCGGTAGTACGATTCGCTTTGAAAAAAGGAGCGCGTGTTTCTCGGAACCAAGTTTCCCGTATTTTTGCCGGATTTTCTAACACCAGGCGACAAATTTGATCAATATCAATAGCAACATTATCCTCCTGACTTAGATGGCGTAAGTCTAATCGCACTGTATGTAAACCCGCCTCACGTAAGCCATCTAACTGATCCAGGATAAACTGATCTTTGTCTAAAAACATAAACGTTCCATGAGCAGTTTCTAATGTCGGAAAATGGCGATTAGGGTTATCCGCAAAAGCCGCCGTCGCTTCTAGGTAGAGAGGGGAGTCGGGGTTGAATCGGTATAGCGAATCGATGTCTTCTGTTGCTTCTATATTCTGGCGTTCCAGCAACGGGTTGATCAAGAGCGATCGCGGCGAGTAAAATAATAGAATGGGTCCCACACCTAGCAATTCACAGGGAACGGGTAAGGTTTGGCAATATTCAATTAGCTTTTCTTCCGGTAGTTCAATTGATAAGACTAACCGTTCCAACGACTCCGAAAGAATCTCGCACCATCCCTGCAACGCCTCCAGATTGTGATTCCCTGTCTCAACAATTAACTGGATGGGTATCTGAGGAAAATGGGTTTTGAGCCAATAGGCTGCACCCGGATCACACACCCGAATTGCACCAAAAAGACTGAGTTGCCAATCCTTTAGCTGATCACAAAGGGTTCTCATTACCCGTTCTGGCATTAATACATCCCAGACGAGTACCGGGCGTAGTTTTTTTTGCCACGCTTGTTTGGCTAAATTATGTACCTTCGCCTTTGATAATTGTCCCTGTCGCGCTAAGACTATTGGTTCCAATAATACCTCATGCAGATGGGGAGCATTAACACAGCGTTCTAAATCTTCAATTGATGAAAGGAAGCTATTAAATTGCATTTTTATTCGTCATTCGTCATTTGTCATTCGTCATTTGTCATTCGTAACCCCTATGGCAATCCTGCCAAATTAATTACCACATTGTTAACTAGCAACGGTTACAGGGGAATGGGTGAATCGAACGACATTTAATTTGGTGATATTGTGCGATCGCATGGAGTCATCCGGTTTAGGTAAGCGCACAATACTATCTTTTCGCATCGACTTTAACCGTTCACCTGTCATAGAAAAAAGCTGATTAACTTGCCAGCATATCGGTTCTCCTTGAAACGGGATAATTTCAATTTCATCACCGACGGCTAAGGGTTCAAGTAACCGTAAAATAATCTCTTGGGGCGTCGTATCCATAACCATGCCTAAATAAGCGTGAGTTCCTGTATTAATTCCCGATAACTGTCCAAAGACTGAATCTTTATCGGCTGGTGTTTCTAAGGAACCGGAAAAATAGTCTCGGTTAGGAATCGATTGCAGTTCGGCTGAGGCTTGGCTGAGTAGCTGTTCATCTAATCTCCCAGCGGCATAAGCATCAATTAATTGGCGATAAACCTTACAGGTTAGGGCAACATAGAATGAGGATTTCATCCGTCCTTCTATTTTTATTGAGCAAATATTATGGTTGAAGAACTCACCAATCTGATAAATTCCCCATAAATCTCTGGACGACATGAAGCTGACTAAATCATCACCTTGCTTGTCCTGACTTTCTAAGTGATAGGGTAATCGACAGGATTGGATACATCCGCCCCGATTAGAATCGCGACCTGCGGTAAAATTAGAAATTGTGCAATGACCCGAATACGCCATACACATCGCACCGTGGGTAAACATCTCCACGTCAATACCGGATTCTTCTCCAATTAAACCCGCTTCCGTAATACTGAGTTCTCGACCAACAATTAAGCGCTTAACTCCCATCTCTTTCCACAAACGGGCGCTATAGGAATTGAGACAAGAGGCTTGAGTCGAGAGGTGAATCGGTAGAGTTGAACTCCTTTTAATAACTCGGATAACTCCTAAATCAGAGACAATCACCCCATCAACGCCAATAGATTCCAGAAACTGACAATAGTCGGGGAGTCCCTCAAAGTCTGCATCGTGGAGAAAAGCGTTCAGCGTGACATAAATTTTGGCATCATGGTGATGAGCAAATGCTACACCGTGGGCTAACTCAGAGTCAGTAAAATTATCCGCACGCGCCCGCAATCCATAATTTTGTCCCCCTAGATACACCGCATCTGCACCATAAGCAATGGCGACTTTTAACCGTTCCAGATTCTTCGCTGGGGCGAGGAGTTCAGGTTTAAACATGTCTAGGTTTCAGGATAAGCGGGAACAGCCTTAATTTAACATTTGTGGCGCGATCGCATCCAGATAACTAAGTAGGTGGACACAATTAAAGTTAACGGTTGAGATTAGGGAACAGGGAACAGGGAACAGGGAACAGGGAACAGTAAGGGTTTGAGGACGATTTACTTGCACTGGCTCCGGAGCGTGCCGTTTTCTTTTGTCTGCCTTTGGCTATCGCTTTCCTACCACCTCCGTAGAAACCCGGAGGCTGGAGTTGAACGGCGGCAAATCTCAGTATTTTTCCTGTAGTTTTCACGGCAACGCCACTGTCATCATAAAGTAACATCTACGACGACTAACCCGCCTGTCTTGGAGAACGCCATCAGCCATGATTGATTTCGGTTTGCAATTTATCGCCCATCGCACGGGAGACTTTTTACTGCAAAATTCTTTTTTGGCATTACGGAAGAAGAAGGATTGGCAAGTGGCTGTTTTACATGGATTAGTCTACACGTTGCCATTCTGTCTGTTAACCAACAAGTTAGAATCCCTGATTATTATTTGTGGCACTCATATTATTATTGATTTTTTCAATATATCCAGTTTGTGGGTTCGTACTTACAATTGGGACTGGAAAACTGAGGTTCCCCAGGTTCCGTTGTGGGTAATGGTGGAAGTCGATCAAACCTTACATTACGCGATTAATTATTTTGCCTTACTCCTTTGAAGTCTGTTTGTTGTCTGAAACCATTTGCCATCTGTTATCTGCCTTGTCCCACTCATAAAGGGGGTAGTCAACCTAGATTAGGTATGAGATATGAGGCAGGATATAAGCTGTCATGCATTTAAATTGGGTATTAGTAGCGAGCAGGATGCTCAATGTAGTGAGCAAGATGCAAAGCCTGCGGCATGGCTTCGCTAAACGCACTACGGCAAGGATTTCACCATTATTGACATTAAGGTTTAAATGCCGAACAGCTTACCGATGATCAATGACAATCTTGTTGAAAGCTTTACAATGGATCAGCTCAACTTGTTACTATCTTTACAGATTTTCTCCTATAACAGAAGTAACAGGCAAGTGGACTCAAGGGTAATGGGAACGCCCCTCTGCACCGCTGGGCTTGTACCCAGCGAGCTGGGTCAAAAGCATCTAGTAAGCAAATTCCAGTAGAGTTGACATTCTCCCCGCCTTACTTCGTTGAAGGCGGGGATTCTCATCATTGCTGACGAGATTTCCTGGTTCCACGAGCCACCTTACTTTTTGGAGTTTCCTCCTCTAAGGAGCGGGTCATCTCATCCCCATGCGTAACTTTCCGAGTGCCCCTCGGTAGTTGAGCTAGTCCTTGCAGCGCTTTCATTAAGATATTAATGGCAGCATTTACGTCTCGGTCGTCAACGTACCCACAGTGGTAACATTTGTGAGTACGGGTAGATAAAGCTTTCTTAACTTCTTGTCCACAATTGGAACAGTTCTGAGAAGTGTAATGAGGTGCAACGGCAATCACCGGCACATCAAATACCTTTCCGAAATACTCCAACCACTGCCTAAACAATGTCCAACTAGCATCCGATATTGACTTAGCTAGATGATGGTTTTTGACCATGTTCCGCGCTTTTAGGTCTTCGATGGCTACCAAGTCTGCCGTCTGGACAAGCGCCCTCGCGGTTTTGACCGCAAAGTCTTTACGCCGCCTCGAAACCTTGAGATGCGTTCTACCTAACTGCTTGACGGCTTTGAGACGATTCTTGGAACCCTTGGTTCTACGAGATACACG
>NZ_JAVJQP010000086.1:0-29154 GCF_040218875.1 Coleofasciculus sp. D1-CHI-01 | reverse complement strand
CAAATGACAAATGACAAATGACAAATGACAAATGACAAATGACAAATGACAAATGACAAATGACAAATGACAAATGACAAATGACAAATGACAAATGACAAATGACAAATGACAAATGACAAATGACAAATGACAATGAATAAAGACCTGTTTGCCCGCGAAGCCCTTGCCCAAATACCCAAACTCCTTACCCTGCTAGACCGCAACCCGCACAGTCCTACCTACGGCTGTTTTGACCGCAACTTCTGGCAGTATAAAATTATCGATTTCCCCAGTGGAATGGCTCAGGAGTTTGTTCTGCCTCTAGCATTAGCATATAATACCCAGTTATCCGATAACCCTTTTTACCAACAACCAGCGATGCAAGATTGGGTAGAAGCTGGAATTCTTTATGCGGCTAAAAGCGCCCATCCGGATGGGTCTTGTGATGATTATTTCCCTTATGAACGAGCCGGAGGCGCAGCGGCATTTTCCCTACTTGCCTGTATTGACAGTTATCAAGAATTAGGGTTAAATAACCCAATTGCTTTAAAGTTTTTTGAAAAACGCGCCGATTGGTTAGCCCATCATCAAGAAAGTGGACGCCTGACTAATCACCAAGCGTTAATTGTTTTATGTCTAGATTTGCTATCTAATTTATTACAAGCAACCAAGTGGGATAGAGCTAGAGTGCAACGTTTAGAACAGGTATTATCCTGGCAAAACCCTGAAGGTTGGTTTATTGAGTACGAAGGTTGTGACCCCGGTTACCATACGTTAACGATTTCTTGTTTAGCGCGGATTTATCAACTAAGACCTGATCCCCGGCTTAAAGAAGCATTAGTCAAAGCGGTTGATTTAGCCGCAGAATTTGTCCATCCTGATGGCTCTTATGGGGGAGAATATACCAGTCGCAATACATACAATTTCTTTCCTCATGGTTTTGAACTTGTGGGACAGTGGTATCCCCAAGCCCTAGAAATCAACGATCGCGTCCTGGTGGGACTGGCAAATGGACTGGCTCCTTGCTATGCTGACGATCACATTATTGGTCACCATACCTGGAACTATTTACTCACATGGCGCGATTTTGTGTCAACTCGACCTGAACCCACTCCCCGTTCTTCGGGTCGAGTTTGGTTTAAGGATGCACAAGTTTTAATTGACCGTCGCCAAAATACGGAACTGTATTTAGCCTTAAACAAAGGGGGAGTATTTAAACTGTTTCAGGACAAGCGTTTAGTCGCCTCTGACACTCAATTTTCATTGCAAGTCATAACGGGTAAAAAGATAAAAAATGCTGTCGGTCATTTAGTTGATACCTATCAAGTCAAAGTTGAGGAAAATGAAATTATGATTGAAGGAGAGTTGGGGTGGGCAAAACAGAAACAAATGACCCCCACAAATTTAATAATTTTGCGAGTTGTCATGCTCACAGTGGGTCGCTTCTTTCCCAACTTAATCCGCAAACTCTTACAAAAAATGCTAATTACAGGCAAGCAAAAAGCTCCGTTCCACTTCCGTCGCTTGATAGAGTGGAAAGATGGACAATGGCATATCATTGATGAGTTGCAAGCTCAGTCCTGGAAAGAGGTAGTCGCTGCCGGAATGGGTGGCGATCAAACTTCGATTTATGTGGTTATGAGTCGCACGTTTCAACGTGGACAATTACAGCCCTGGTTAGATTTAACCAATGAGGTTAAGAAACTAGATGCTTATGAATGGCTGCGATTAGAGCGAAAATTTTAAAAGTAGGAATCATGAGTCTAAGTTCACTGTTCGGTGACATAAGACATAAGACTAATGACAAATGACCAATGACTAATTTATGAAACGACTAATTTCAATCGCCGTCAGCCTAATTATCCTGGCAGTGATTTACTCAAAAATTGATTTTCCCGAACTCGTTGCCGTTTTCCAAAATAGCGATCGCGTCTGGATGCCTGTAAGCTTGGGAATGGTTGTTCCCCTAACCTTATTCACGTCTTGGCGGTTGCAACAACTGATGCCTAGTGAATCTCGCTTGGGCTTTTTTGAGGCAAATCGGTTAATCTTAGCGGCAAGTGTTTTAAATATGGTACTGCCGTCCAAGATGGGGGATATTGCCAAAGCCTATTTCATGAAACAGCGTGGTCATTTGAGTGGGACTCTTTCGTTATCGCTGGTGATTTTTGAAAAAGCTTGTGATCTTTTATCCCTGCTGTTGTGGTGTGTTTTTGGTTTATTACTCTATGAACCGAAAGATTGGCTATTTTGGCTGATGACGATAGCGGTGGGCGTGGGGTTAATCTTGGGGATTTGTCTCTTGGCGTCTCGCAAATTTGCTTATTTTTTCTTTATCGTGGCTCGCAAGATTGCCCCAAAAAAGATGCGTTCCAAATTAGAAACAATGCAAGGCTCTTGGGGCGACATGCATGACTATTTTTGGCGCGATCAACGTCAGCTTCTCAAAATCACCGGGACGTCGATTTTTATTTGGTTTTTACACTTATTACAAATTTGGTTTTTTATCCTAGCGCTGAAGGCGACGACTCCTTTTCTAGTCAATCTCGCCTTGTCTCCCCTCGCCATTTTAGCCGGATTATTACCGCTCACCTTTGCCGGAGTTGGCACACGCGATGCCGCATTAGTCTTGTTTTATCAGGACTATCTAGACCCCGCCACCGCCGCCGCCTTGGGATTGCTGTGTACCTCGCGTTACTTTTTACCAGCCATTGGCGGGTTACCATTCCTGAGTCAATTTTTAGCAACAATCCGTACAATCAAGGGCAGTCGAGACACCTAGCGCTTAACGTGACTCATCTCACTCAACTTAGTGATTAAAATCACAAGTATTGCGGACTACATATCACTGATAGCGTGATCAGAATCCTAGAAGCTAGTAGTAATGCCCAGATAAGCTTAGCAACACCCTCATGTTACTTCCCAGCAGCGACCGTTTACTCAACAGTCCACCTGATTGGTTGGAGTCAGACAAACCCTTATGTCCCAATTTGGTTAAGCAAACTCGGCAGATAGAAGTGTTGAATGAGGAATTAGCGGATCAAATTGCAGAACGTCAAGATATGGAGTTAGCCCTGAGGAAATATCGCAGCATGTTTGAGGGTGCCGTTGAGGGCATTTTTCAAACCACTCCAGACGGGCGATTTATCGACTGCAATCCAGCGCTGGTAAAGATTTATGGCTATGCATCCCCAGCGGAAATTTTGGAGAAGCTAACCGACATTGGACAACAACTTTACGTTGATCCAAATCGACGCCGGGACTTTATTGAGAAACTGCGATCGCACGATTCAGTTACAGACTTTGAATCCCAGGTGTATCGGAAAGATGGGCAGATCATCTGGATTTGTGAGAATGCTAGGGCGGTGCGCGATCGCGACGGGAATTTACTCTACTATGAAGGCTTCGTCACAGATATCACCCAGCGCAAAGCTACCGAAGAATCCTTGCGGCGATCCCAAGCAAAATACAAAGCCCAAGCCGAACAACTCGAAGAAGCACTAAATCAACTGCGCCAGACGCAACAACAGTTGATTGAAAAAGAACATCTTTCCACCTTAGGCAAATTGCTGGCTGGAGTTGCCCACGAAATTAATAATCCGGTTAATTTCTTATGTAACAATTTTCCTCATGCTCAACAGTATACCACAGACTTATTAAATTTACTCCAACTCTACAACAAATATAACCCCCAACCTGCACCAGAAATTCAACAGGAAGCCGAAGAAATTGATCTAGATTTTCTCCTCAAAGATTTTCCCAAAACCCTGTCATCTATGCAAATGGGTGCTGAACGACTGCGTCAACTTGTTTATTCCCTCAAAACCCTATCTGGAGTAAACGAAGAGCAATCGATAGATATTCACCAAGGGCTAGATAGCACCCTAGTCATGCTCTACTATCGTTTAAAATCAAAAGGAAACAAGCAAGAAATTAAAGTGTTCAAGGATTATAGCACACTGCCTTTAGTCACTTGTTATCCTTGTGGGTTAAATCAGGTATTTATGAATGTGCTGTGCAATGCCATTGATGCCCTAAAAGACATGCGTTCTCAACCCGCTAATGGGGACAGTGAGCAAACGATAACGCCATCCATCTGGATTCGCACAGAATTAATTGATAATGGGAAATCTGGGGCGTGTGCGGTTATTCGCATTATCGATAACGGACCGGGAATAGATGACGAACTGAAACAGCGAATCTTTGAGCCTTTTTTTACCACTAAACCTCCGGGGAAAGGTACGGGTTTAGGATTGTCAATTAGCCATCAACTCATTGTTGAAAAACATGGCGGAACGTTTACCTGTAATTCCACACCGGGTCAAGGAACAGAGTTTGTGATTGAAATTCCGATTTGAGTTTAGGGTTCATAGTTCATAGGTCATAGTTAATTAGGTAGCAAGGTTTTGCCCCAACGCTAGTCTAGTTAGGCATTGTCCGACTACTTACCTCTTTAAAAAAACTGCTGCATGTTTATCACACCACACTCTGCTCTTGACTGTATTTCTTGTTTTTACTGTTTTGTCTATACCGTACAGTAATTACCGTTCAGTATATAATGACTGAAGCAAGTAATCAAGTAACTTTGATGGAATTGCGAAACCGTGCTGGCTTAACTCGCCGACAAGTAGCGATGGAGTTGGGAGTGACGGAAAAAACAATCTACGTGTGGGAGACGAGTTCAAATCCACCTCGCCTGACGGTGGCTCAGGTTCAGCGCTTGCTAGAGATGTTGAATTGTTCTATGGCGGAACTGGTAGAAGCGACAGAAAATCGCTCCTAGATTAAGTTATCTGTCAATTGTAATTGTTACCCAAGGAAAGTAAGCAGATATGGTGACTACTCCTGTTGGACAAAAAGTTTTCTCCTTGGAAGACTATATGCAAAATCCTCCTGATCGCATGGAGTGGGTGAATGGGAAACTTGTTGAGAAAAATGGAATGACGTTTAAGCACAGTGTCACTCAATCCAGATTAGATTATTACTGGAGGAGTTATAAAATCTCCAGTGAGCAAGGGGGAGAAGTGTTGACAGAAGCCCCCTGTCGTACCCATAAACAAGGGCGGCGTCCAGATGTTGCTTATATCACTCGCGAATTGCTTGAAGAGTATGGTGAGTTTGAGGTACTTCCTGTCAGTTTTCCGTTAATTGCTGAGGTGGCTTCCCCGACTGACTTAGTTGAGGATTTTTGGGCAAAAGCGACTGAGTATTTGGAGTCAGGTTGTCAGGAAGTTTGGTTAGTTTTACCAGAGAATCGCTTAATATTTGTGCTGACTCAAACTCAAAAGTTATGGTTTGGTAAGGGTGAGGTCGCCAGGACACAGGAGGTATTACAAGGATTTAGTGTAGCAGTGGATGAATTATTGGATTGATATTACAGCGCTTTTGGTAGTAAGTGAAGTACACAGACAGATCCCCGACTTCTTGAAGAAGTCGGGGATCTTGCTTAAGGCTTGACCTCCTCAACCACCAAATCTGCTGTATGTTTGTCTAAACAGTTATTATTTCTATACTTTGCATCCCTACTCTTTGCCTTCTGCCCTTTGTCTTGTCCCTACCAAAACGGGGGTATAGCGCTACGCGCTGGGCAATAGGCAATAGGCAATAGGCAATAGGCAATAGTGAAGGAAAACGCTTACCTGACAAGGGATTGACCCTTCGACTTCGCTCAGGGTCAAAGCGATTTGATGTTTTCTTGATGTGTCCTAACTAGAGTGCGTAGTGCTATAGTCGATTTTTCGGCGTTGGTAAGGGCGCACATCTATGCGCCCCTACTTTCTTTCCCTTTTGTTTTTTATCTCTGTTGTGTTACGCTTACGCTCTACACAATCTACTATAACTTGGTCAAAACGTATTTCTGAATAAAAAGGGAGAATCTACACAAATCCTCCCTTTATTATCGCCATTGGAAATTAAACGCTATTCAGTTTCCGGCGAATAATTGCCAAAATAAACGCCATAGCCAGGAATTTCTACAACCCCGTTATACCGTCGGTTGATAAAATCAGACTCATCGGCTCGATAACAGTTGGGGTAGGGCGATAAATCATAATGCACAGGCATTGGACTCAAATTAAACAGACAAATCAGCTTTTGTTCGTCACATTGGCGAGTAAACCCGAGTAACGGTTCCTCTGTATCCAATAGGGTTAAATCCCCTTTCAGTAACGCTGGCTGTTTCTTGCGCCAATGAATCAAACGGCGATATTTATTCAGCAGAGACATCCGTTCGTGATCCTGCTGGTCAATCGCTTGGTCACGATGTTCATCGGGAATGGGTAGCCAGGGTTCTTCTGCTGTGGTAAAGCCAGCATTGGGCGCATCTTTGTGCCAAGGGAGAGGGGTGCGTGACCCATCTCGACCCAAAATTGACGGATACCCGGCTAGTCCAAAGGGGTCTTGCATTTTTTCAAAGGGAATCGTGGCTTGGGTTAAACCCAGTTCATCCCCTTGATAAATACAGCACCCTCCCCGCAAGGAAAGCTGGAGGGCGATAAATAGATGGTCAAAGACGGCGTGGGTAAATTTATCATCAATCAGAAACTTCAGCCAGCGACTTTTTAGTCGGGGAAAATCATGGGTTCCTCCTGTCCAGCAGATGACACCATCTTGGAAATGGCTTTCTACCTGCTCAATCATGTCCCGCACTCGCTGATAACTCAACGGTTCATCGTGCATCAAGGCTGAGTTATAGGCAGTATGTAAGCGTTTCTCTCCTTTAACATATTCACTGGACGTAACCACCGTATCTTCAGCCGAACTAATTTCTGCTAACGTCATTGTTCCGGGATATTGATCCATCAATTCCCGAATCGGTTCGAGAAATTCCAAGGTTTCCGGTTGGCAGAAGTTATATTTATTCCATTGGGAGAAAAAGGGATCGTGGGGATCTGCCCCGGCTGGACGTTTCCTATTTTTGGGTCGGGGTGGATTATCCCGTAATTGGCGGTCATGGGCAAAGAAGTTCACCACATCTAGACGGAATCCATCGACCCCCATATCTAACCAAAACCGGGCTACATCCAGAATGGCTTCTCTAACTTCCGGGTTATACCAGTTTAAATCCGGCTGTTCGGCGAGGAAATTGTGCAGGTAATACTGTTCCCGTTTCGGGTCCCATGTCCACGCACTTCCGCCAAAGGTGGAAAGCCAGTTGGTAGGGGGTGTCCCATCGGGTTTGGCATCCGCCCAGACATACCAGTCTGCTTTGGGATTGTCGTGGCTACTGCGACTCTCTAGAAACCAAGGGTGTTCGTTTGAGGTGTGGTTCCATACCTGATCAATGAGAACCTTTAACCCCAAATCATGTGCCTTATTCAGGAGATTCTGGAAATCTTCCATCGTGCCAAACATGGGTTCAACTGCACGATAGTCAGAAATATCATAGCCAAAGTCCTTCATCGGGGACTTGAAAAACGGTGAAACCCAAACCGCATCAACGCGAAGGGAGGCGATATAGTCTAATTTTTGCATGATCCCCTTCAGATCACCGATGCCGTCGCCGTTACTATCCATGAAGCTGCGGGGATAGACCTGATAGATAACGGCACTACGCCACCACTCCTGGGATTTTTGATGTTGATCGGGTTTTTTTACCTTGTCTGAGGTGGTAGATGTGGGATTGAGGGTAGATTGTTCACTCATACGCGATTAAAATTATCGTTATCTCTTGTGGGTTTGCCCTGTACTAAGGCTCTAAGTACAGCCTGACACAAATTTTTGGTGAATGAAGAAATTCCTAAAATAACTCTCCAAAAAAGACACCATAAGCGGGAATTTTCAACATATCACCGGATCGGTCTGCGGTAAACCCAGAACCCTTAACTTCCTGGCAGTCTGGATAAGCCGATAAATCATACTGGACTGGCGTATCACCGAGATTAAACATACACAGTAAACGCTGTTCAGCGGATTCCCGAATAAAAGCAAATAAAGGTTCATCGGTATCCAGAACTTTAGCATTCGTCATTCCCCAAATTAAAGCGGGTTGCTCTTGACGCCAATGCATCAGCCGCCGCCAGGTATTTAATAGGGAATTGGGATTAGGTTCTTGGTGATTTACGGCTCGATTCAAATGAGAATCAGGAACAGGTAACCAGGCGCGTTGGGCGATAGTAAATCCAGCATTGGCGGCATAAGATTTCCAAGGCATGGGGGTGCGGGAACCATCGCGTCCAGGGACTTCTGGGTAAAGGGCTTTACCAAAGGGATCTTTAATTTCTTCGGGAGGAATATCCTCTGGAATCTTGGCTTCGGGTAAGCCTAACTCATCTCCCTGATAGAGACAAAACGTCCCTGGTATAGAAATTAACATTGCCGCAATTCCATGATAAAATTCGTCAGGGTAGGGATTCCCATTGACATCCTTTCCTGTCCAACAGGATTTGAGACGACCATAATCATGATTCCCGACAATCCAGCAATTACCACCGTCGCTGAAATAATGTTCTACTTTCTTCAGGGTATCGTGCATTAATTTAGCGCTAATCGGTTCATCAACCAGCAAAGCACTGTTATATGCCAGATGTAGTTTATCGGGTCCCACATGCTGACTCGATAGCACAATTGAGTCTTCACAGAAGGTGACTTCAGCTAAGGTGATTACCCCAGGATACTGATCCACCAGTTCCCGAATCGGTTTGAGGATTTCTAAGGTTTCTTCACGGCAAAAATTGTATTTCAATAACTGCCGAACAATGGGATTATCGGGGGCGACACCATCGGGTAACAGTGCATCATCGGGGCGAGGCGGATTGTCTCGCAATTGGGCATCATGCAAGAAAAAGTTAGGCGCATCAATCCGAAAACCATCTACACCTAACTCCAGCCAGAATTTTGCTCGTTTCATCAAAGCATCAACGACGTCCGGATTATGCCAATTCAAATCCGGTTGACTGGAGAGGAAATTATAGAAGTAAAATTGTTGACGTTCACCAGACCATTGCCAAGCGCTTTCACCCATAAAAGCGGATAGCCAATTATTCGGGGGTGAACCATCTTCTTTGGGGTCAGCCCAGACATACCAGTCGGCTTTGGGATTATCCCGACTTTTTTTACTTTCCTGGAACCAAGGATGCTGATCTGAGGTATGATTCCAAACCTGATCAAGCATTACTTTCATCCCCAGCGCGTGAGATAAGTTTAGTAATCGCTCAAAATCTTCAAGGCTGCCAAACATGGGATCAACCTCACACATGTCGGTAATGTCATACGCTAGATCATTCATCGGGGATTGAAAGATAGGCGTTAACCAGATGGCATCAACACCAAGGGCAGCAATATAATCAAGTGTCTCAATAATCCCTTCTAAGTCGCCTTTGCCATTTTCCGTGGTGTCTTTGAAACTCCACGGCGAAATCTGATAAATTACCGCGTTTTTCCACCATTGTTCGCATTGCATGAAACCTCCTTTTTTTCACAGAAACAGCACAACGAATATCAGGTCTAATTAACCCAATTTCAGGTGGAATGCCATAGAGTATGGCGTCGTTTTCGCTGAGACTCTCTAGGCGATTGCTCTTTGAATCTACACAGCTAACGTTTCCGCAGCAGCTTTGTGCCATTCCTGCGGCGACAGTATCAGGATTGATTTTCTCGTTAACTGGTAGCCACCATGTCTACAGGACTATCCTGACAGGGGGTAGGCTGATGATTCATCCTTCTAGGGTAGGAATCTGGGGGAGCTAGGGGAACAGAGGAGGATGGATATAGCAGATTTGGTGGTTGATGAGGTACAGTCTTCTAAGCAAGATCCCCGACAACTCCTACGAAGTCAGGGATCTGTCTGTGTACCTCACTTACTTAAAAAGCACTGTATGTAGTAGAGAGGTTCCGGTGGAACGTGATCTTTCCCCGATTTTTGGGCTGTTAAAGAAAGTCCTAAATCCTGTCTGCTGTACTAAGAAATGTTAACAAGCGTCAAATCCTTACTGTTCGCCATTCCCTGTTCCCTGTTTCCTTTTAACTGACCTTAATCCTGACAATCAATGAATTGCATTGACTATTTCTATAAACTTTTAGCTCGTCGAGAATATAGTACTTATGAACTGACTAAAAAAGCGCAATACAAAGGGTTTGATCCAAATGATATTACTGAATCTATTGAGAAGCTGCAACGCCTAAATGATCAGTCTGATACTCGCTTTGTCGAAAGCATGATTACGTCCTATCGTGGAAAATATGGGAAAATAGTTATTAAGCGTAAATGCCGAGATAAGGGAATTGATTCGGAATTCTTTGAACAAATATGGCAGTCTAACACTGAGGACGAGGAAGGGGGACAACTGGAGGGTTTGAAAGCCAAGGTGGTGCGAAAGTATAAAATTACTGATTTTTATAATATTGACCCGAAGACGAAGCGAAAGGTGTGGAACTACCTTCAGTATCGTGGGTTTAATCCAGGTGAAGTGTTAACCCAGTGGCAGAGGGAACAAGAGGAAGATGAAGATTAAAATAAACTACCAAATTAATACAGTTCCCTGTTCCCTGTTCCCTAATCTCAACCATTAACTTTAATTTTTCCCACCTACTGATAAACTCTTCTCCATCATTTTCAGCGCCACAGCTAAATTCGCTTGTGTCCAAAGTAATGGTGTGGTATCACTGGGAACATAGGAGTCATCTTCTCGATGATAAAGTTCCGGACATTTAAATTCGCCAAACTGGTTATCTTTTCCGGTAATTTGCCCCAGAGAACGATTCAGGTAATAGATTTGTTGCTGTAAATACTGGGACTGTTGATGGTGCTGAAACTTAAGTCCAAAGATAATAGTCCCCCAGGTAACGCCGGATACCATAGTCACCTTGCAGATGAGTAATAACATTATCTATGAATCGTTTTGCGCGTGCGCCCATTTTTGATTGATTTCTCTCATTTTTTTGCCATCAAACCGAACATGAGGTCGCTCCATCACATTCTGGGGGTCAGCTTCGCCCTCAATAATCTTGATAAAACGCCATCGATACTTATTGAAATAGCTGATCAGCGCCTTAACGGTTTTCAGAGCAGTTTCAACCTCTCCCATAACATAATGAGCGTGAGCAATATAGAGATTATCTCGTACCCAGACACTGGTATAGTCGGTGTATTCGGTGTCACTTTTTAATAAAGCCGCCGCAAATAAGCCATTGTCTAGTGAGGGAAACTGAAATGTGCCTTGGTTTTTGAGAAACTCGAATAACTGCTGAATATCTGACACACAATAGTCAGCCTGCATGAAGTCGAGGAGTTTTGGGTGATGAAGAATGAGCATCGTTGGGTATATCTCGATGAATAACTGAAAATCAATGGCACTGAAATATTTAAATGCGTGACAGCTTATCGTAGGGTGGGCACTGCCCACCAGCATGAATTCAGTGCCATTCAACTTAAAATCCTAAATGAGCCAATCCCGTTGAATGCCCGGTTTGCTCTTTATAATTTAATCAGTTGTTTCCTCAATAGTAATAATGAGCCTCAAAGACCGCATCTCTGAAGATATCAAAGTCGCGATGAAGGCGAAAGATAAAGTTTGGCTGGAAACGGTTCGCAGTATAAAAAAGCTGATCCTGGAAAAAGAGGTCAGCTTGCGTCCTCAAGGACAAGAGACGCTTACCGAAACTCAGGAACTTGAACTCTTAGCCCAACTTGCCAAACAGCGTCGGGATTCAATGGAACAGTATCGTAACGCTGGACGGGAAGACTTGGCGGAACAAGAAGCCAAAGAGTTAGCCATACTTGAAAACTATCTCCCTTCCCCCCTATCCGATCAGGAAATTGAAGCAATCCTGGATGAAATTATTACCCAAACTGGCGCAAGTTCAATGAAAGACATGGGGAAGGTTATGGGACCCGCCATGGAAAAAGTCAAAGGGCGTGCTGAAGGTCGTAAGATTCAAGCTATGGTTAAAGCTAAACTGAGTGGATAAGTTGTCTTATGTCAGGGAACAGGGAACAGGTAAGATAGAGTTTTAAGTTAACTTCCTCATCACCCCATCACCCCATCTCCCCCAGCTTCCTCATCTGACTAAGCTGTAATGCATTTAAATTGGGTATTAGTAGCGAGCAAGATGCTCAATGTAGTGAGCAAGATGCTCAATGTAGTGAGCAAGATGCTCAATGTAGTGAGCAAGATGCTCACACTACGTCAAGGATTTCGCCATTGCTAACATTAAGGTTTAAATGCCGAACAGCTTATCACAATGCAAAAAACCCCAGATTATATTCTATTTGCTCAACACGGCTGGGCGGATACAGAAGAGGCGATCGCAGCGATGGTGCAAACTCTGGGGACTCCCCAGACGCTGGTGATTACACCCAATCTGGGTTGGTGGAAAACTTGGTGGCGAATTAAGCCGTTAATCAAGCAGGTGGAAGGAATAGCCACGGAAACAATTGCCCAGTATCCCCAAACCCCGATCCGGATTATTGGTTATTCCCTTGGCGGATTAATCTGGGTAGAACTTCTCAACCAACATCCTGAATGGTGGTCTCAGGTGGAGTCATTTGTTCTCGTGGCTTCTCCTATTGGCGGGGTGGATTTAGCCCGAAATTTTACCTTTTTGGGAATGGGTGTCGGGATAGCCGGGGCAATGCTTGACAATCGCCGCCAGATGGCGGAATCTATTGCTAAAGTGATTCCCACGTTAGTGATTGCGGGCGATATAGGTGGCGGAACAGATGGTGCAGTCACTCTAGAAGAAACAAAGGTTCCCGGTGCAAATTTCTTTTATCTACCCACATTATCCCATCCCACCCTAAAAAATCATCCGGCTGTAGCGGAAGTGATTCGGGACTTTTGGCAAAATCCAGTTATCATTGACAACTGATCGTTTTTTTCATCGCCCAATCTAATTTAGACACTCGTGGAAATCACAGCCAACGTCCAAGAAACCCCTGTTAAAACCCCACAAAAGGTAATTGTTATCGGTGGTAGTATAGCCGGACTGTTAACCGCACGGGTGCTAGCCGATCATTTTGATCAGGTGACGATTATTGAACGCGATCGCGTTCCCGAACAACCTGAACCTCGTGCAGGAGTTCCCCAATCCCATCAGCTTCATGTCCTGTTAACTCAGGGATATCGCATCTTGAATCAGTTATTTCCTGGATTGGAAGAAGAACTGGCTGGCTTGGATGTCTCTACTCTCAACTGGACGGCAGATTTTCAGTGGTTATTACCGGGTGGTTGGTCTCCCCGTTTTCCGTCTCACCTAAAAACTCAGGCGTGTAGCCGGAATTTGCTCGAATTCTTGATCCGTAAACGTTTGGCGGCTTACAGGAATCTGGACTTTAAAGAAGCGATTACAGTGACAGGTTTATTACTCAATCCTAACCGTACCACTGTTGAAGGTGTAAAACTGCGAAATTCTAACGGTACAGACACTCAATTATCTGCCCAGTTTGTCGTAGATGCTAGTGGACGAAATTCTCAAACGCCCCAGTGGTTAAAAAATGTAGGCTATGAAGCCCCCCAGGAAACTATCGTCAATGCCTTTTTAGGGTATGCGAGTCGCTGGTATCAATCCTTGGGCAATGAACCGTTAGATTATCATGTATTGTATTTAATGCCTCAGGCTCCCCATCAGTCAAGGGGAGGTGTACTCTATCGAGTAGAGGGCGATCGCTGGATAGTTTGTCTCATTGGTGTAGGTAAAGACTATCCTCCCACTGATGAAGCGGGTTTTCTAGACTTTGCACAAAGTCTTAGCCATCCATCCGTTTATGAAGCAATTAAACATGCTCAACCGATTTCTCCTATCTATGGCTACCGACGCACAGAAAACCGCCTGCGTCACTATGAACGATTATCTCACTTTCCCGACAACTTTGTGGTAGTCGGTGATGCCGTTTGCACCTTCAATCCTGTTTATGGTCAAGGGATGACTGTTGCAAGTTTAGGTGCCTTAGTGTTAGACCAATGTTTTAAGCAATACACTCAACATCGCTCGAATCCCGATCTAAAAGATCTGGGAAAGCATTTTCAAACAAAGCTCGCTCTAGTCAACCAAACACCTTGGTTAATGGCAACGGCTGATGATTTGCGTTGGTCTACTACAATAGGAGATAAACCGAATCTAATGACTCGATTTCTACAGCAGTATATTGATAAGGTGATTCTCGTTGCCAGTGAAAGAGCTGAAGTTTACCAAAGTTTTATCGAGGTAATTCATCTGATCAAACCCACCACGATACTTTTTAAACCGAGTATTTTGTGGCAAGTTATCAGACAGGCGTTTAGCTGACAGAATGGACAATTATGCCCATGAACCAAACCCCAGACTTTATTATATTTGCCCAACATGGCTGGGCGGATACCCATCACGCGATCGCAGCCCTAGCGAAATCCTTAGCCACTCCCCAGTCTCACTTGGTTACACCTAATCTCGGTTGGTTGAAAACCTGGTGGCGCATTGAGCCGTTAATTCAACAGGTAGAAAGAGTCGCCACTGAAACCATTACTCAGTATCCGGATACCCCAATCCGAATTATCGGTCATTCCATGGGTGGTTTAATTTGGCTAGAAATTCTCAATCAACATCCCGAATGGTGGTCTCAGATAGAATCGTTTGTCCTGGTTGCATCCCCCATTGGCGGGTCAGATTTAGCCCGAATAATAGACCCCTTAGGTGTTGGGATTGGTATGGCTGGTGCGCTAGGTATCAATCGCCGCCAGATTGCCCAATCCATCGCCAAAAAGATTCCTACGTTAGTCATTGCTGGCGATAGGGATAGGGGTAGTGACGGCACAATTACTGTTGAATCAACCAAGTTTTCCCATGCCAAGTTTGTAAGTATTCCTAATTTAGCCCATGCCCAACTCAAAAATCATCCTACTGTCATTGGAATTATCCGGGAATTTTGGGCAAATCCGACAATAACTGACCCTTACCCCTTCGATTTTACCGCTCAGTTAATTGAATGCTTGCAGTCAATACCTGGAATGACCGATGCTCATCGGCGAGACTTTCCCCGGAGTCAACCCTACATCACCTTTGCCAACGGATTCACGGTTCGCATCTGGACAAGTCCGTTACACGTTGACCATATTTTTGTTGCGAATCCTGAAAGGGAATGTCTTTACAGTGGGTTCGTTGGCTGGATGCATCGTGCAGCGTTACATCAAGCATTAGCTGAAATTAGGCATCAGTCAACCAGTTTTCCATAGACGTAGGGTGCGTTAGCAAAGCGTAACGCACCATTGTTTATCTACTCAACCTACAAAATGAATGGGTTTTCGCCTTAAGTTGACACGAATGGGCACTGTCGTGCCCCTACAGTTCTCTATCCAAACAAATCTGCTTGTTCCAGAGCTTCTTTAGACTCTTCAACTTCCGCCGCTTCCGGTGAACCTTTAAACGCTACTCGCAAGAACGGTGGGGCTAAGAATGTCGTCAGAATTACCATAATGATAATCGCCGCTTCTAAAGGCTTACTCAAAACCCCACTAGCTGAACCAATTCCCGCAAACACCAATCCCACTTCACCACGAGGAATCATACCAACCCCAATCGCCAAGCGGTTAATTTGAGGTTGACCAATAAACGTCCAACCTGTAACCAATTTCCCGATAATCGCTACCCCAATTAAGAAGACAGCAATCACTAATCCTTCCCGATTTTCCGGAACCGCAGGATTGAGAACGCCTAAATCGGCTTTAGCACCCACAGCCACAAAGAAAATGGGGACTAAAATATCGGCAATGGGAACCACTTGCTTATCCAGTTCTTTGCGCTTATCCGTTTCATCCAGAACTAATCCTGCGGCAAATGCTCCTAAAATCGCTTCTAATTGGATTACATTCGCTAAGAACGCCATTAAAAACGCAAAAGTAAACGCCGGAATAACCAATTGACCTCGCGTTTGTAACTTATCCGCGATCGTAACAAAAGACTGGTTGAAAAACTTACCCAGCAAAATAGAACCGAGGAGGAAAACAGTCGCACTAATAATCAGATAGATAACGTTGAAAACATCAACCTCACCTGTTTTCGCCAGACTCGCAACCACGGCTAAGACGATGATACCCAAAACATCATCAATAACCGCAGCCCCCACAATAATTTGACCTTCTTTTGATTTGAGACGCCCTAATTCCGAGAGAACTTTAGACGTAATCCCAATACTGGTGGCGGTTAACGCTGCACCTGCAAAAATTGCCGGAATCGCCCCAACATTAAAGAAAAACATTAATCCGGCTGTACCCGCTGCAAAGGGAGCGACGACACCCACCACCGCCACAATTGCCGCTTGATAACCGACTTCTTTGAGATCCCGTAAGTCTGATTCTAAGCCAATCTCAAATAAGAGGATGATTACCCCAATTTCGGCTAAAACCGAGACGACTTCACTCTGGGTTTCAAAGACACTGATGACAGCCTCTGGGCTTAAATCACCAATCCATTGCAGCAGCTTCATTAGTAGCGAATCAGCCGCCACCGCGCCACTTTCGGGAAAAACTAGCAGATGCAAGGCTGAAACACCCACGACAACACCGCCGACTAATTCACCTAAAACTGGCGGTAAATCAACTGCCTTGGATAACTCTCCGCCCAGTTTACTGGCAAGATAAATGATAACTAAACTGAGCAACACACCAGCGAGTACAATTGACCCATTTTCTGGCGCTGTTGCTAATATGGGAATTGGTTGTATCAGGTCGGAAAAAATCATGGTCTGCATCTATTGTTTATTTTCAAGTCTGTGAGATTGATTGATGAGTTACCTTTGAGGTTGAGTGACACTCAAATATATTTAGCCCCTCCATAGAGTGCGCTGAGATAAAAGGAATACCTATCGCACAACCCTAACGTGATCAATTTATTGGCAGATCATCTGGCTCGGTTTTTGGGCACAGACCTATCCTTATCGGTCTAGACAAAGGTTTGCATCTGGTTAATTGGCAAAAACAAACCTTATTTTACTAAGTTTAAGTTGTACTATAATTATAAGTCTTTATGGCAAAATTAAGAAAATTTACAGATTTAATATTTTTAATAATTATCCCAATCCTTTCTTATCATCCCTAATTAGAACCGGCTAGTTGCTGATGGCAACATCATCGGATTGAGTGGGATAGGCAGTAGACAATATACCATTTGCTGGAAGTTCATATCTCTTGACCACAGCAACGGCTTGCCGCAATGCTTCTGTCCGATCAACGTGCAAATTATGGGCAGGTAACATTGACAGAATGCCAAATTTTTCCAGGCGTCGTTTAATCTGACCCGTAGCACCAACAATGAAGACTTGACGACCTTTATCAATAGCTTCTTGGATGGAATTTTCAATCGCCAACGAAGAGGTAACACCCAAGTGTGGAACATCACTTAAGTCTACAATCAGGACATCATGATCTGCCATCGCATTTTGCTGACGGGAGATTGCCTTGGATACCCCAAAGATCATCGGTCCACTTAGGTGGAACAATAGGATGCGACCATCAGTTTGATCAATCAGTTCTTTCTCTTCAGGGGTCATCTGGATAGCATCATCGGCATCCGTAATCGTCTTGACATCCTTGGCTTGAAGTTTGGAGAGACGTTCAATGGTCAATAGATTAGCAACGAATACACCAACGCCAACAGCAACAATCAAGTCAACAAATACAGTCAGGATGATCACGCCATACATAATCATGGCGCCCTTAATCGAAACCTTATGCGCTCGCTTCAGGAAACCCCAGTCGATAATATCTATACCAACCTTGAGGGCAATTCCAGCCAGAACCGCCATCGGAATCCAAGCCGTTAGACTAGCAGCACCTAAAATGACGACTAGCAAGATTAAGGCACGAGTTAAACCTGATATGGCAGTTCTAGCACCAGTTTGGATATTCACCACAGTTCCCATAGTTGCACCAGCACCAGCGATACCGCCACATAATCCGGATGCTAAGTTTCCTAACCCTTGACCAATTAATTCTTTGTTCGAGTCATGCTGACTACGAGTTAAGCTATCGGCAACAACGGAAGTGAGTAGAGCATCAATACAACCGAGCATCGCCAAAACCAAGGCATTAATGAGCATGGTTTGGAATTCTGCCGGGCTAAAAGTTGGAACCTGTAAAGTAGGTAAAGCTTGAGGGATTTCACCAATGCGGCGAATATCGCCCATCTCAGGGAACATAACCAATGCTACTACCGTTCCGATCACCAGCGCGATTAACTGGGGCGGTGGGAAAAACTTCTTAACATTAGACGGCACAGATTGCAATAAAAATGGCTGTAGTACCAGAATCGCAACCGTCAAAACAGCCAGAGCCGTTTCACCGTAGTGGGTATTGCTTACCAGGTCAGGTATGTTTTGAATTGTACCCAGGATGCTATCCTTAGAACTCTCCTGTCCCAGAAATGGTGAAAGTTGTAGGATGACCAGGATAAATCCAATCCCAGACATAAATCCAGATACTACGGTATAGGGCATCAGGGTAACGTATCGACCCAACCGCAATGTACCCAGAATAATCTGGAATACCCCTGCCATCATGACTACGGTAAATGCCATAGCCATACCCTTTTCTGTACCCGCCGTCGCCGTGAGGTTAGCGATAACAGCAGTCATGACCACGGTCATTGGACCTGTGGGTTCAGAAATGAGAGTGGGTGTACCACCAAATAGGGCAGCAAAGAAGCCAACTAAAACTGCACCCCAAAGACCAGCTACAGCGCCAGCACCAGAAGCAACACCGAAAGCCAGTGCCATGGGGAGGGCGATAATCGCAGCAGTAATCCCCCCGAATATGTCACCTTGCAGGTTTCTAAAATGTATACGATTCGTGATTCGCATTAGACTCGGAGGAGTGAGAGAACGACAGTGTACTCAGAATGGTTCAGTCTTGGCAACACTTTCTCATACTTTCCGGGAAGAGTTAAGGTTTGTAACGCTTCCTAATATTTCTTCAATTAGATTAACTGACGATGCTCCATTCTTTGCATTTGGATTTTCAATAGAAAGCATAGAGAGAATGCTTATAGGGGATGAGGGGATGGCGCATTGGTGTCAACTTAAGCTGAAAAGCAGGGGGAGCTGGGGAAGCTGGGGAAGCAATGTAGAGACGTGCCATGGCACGTCTGGGAAGCTGGGGGAGATGGGGGAGCCGTGAGTTAACTGCTCTACGTTACACTGTTCCCTGTTCCCTGTTCCCTGTTCCCTAACAAATGACAAATGACAAATGACAAATGACGAATGACAAATGACGATCACCGCCGTTAACTTTAATTGTCCCTACCTACTTATCTATGGATTGCATACAGGTCAATAAAATTCGGTCTTACGGCTATACGGGTTATCTGCCAGAAGAGCGGGTACTTGGACAATGGTTTGAAGTGGATCTCACGTTATGGCTAGATTTAGCTCCCGCTGGTGAGAGTGACGACATTAAAGACACGCTGGATTACCGCCAAGCCATTGACACAGTTAAGCAACTGATCGCCAATTCTAAGGTTTCCTTAGTGGAAAAATTAGCCAGCGCGATCGCAGATGCTCTGTTAGAGCTCGATAGAGTAGAGCGAGTACAAGTGCGGCTGAGTAAACCTGCAGCTCCTATCCCTGACTTTGGCGGCACAATTACGATTGATATCACTAGACCGTTGGTTGAGTGACAGAGGTTGAGGAGAGTTTGTCCTGACATCACCGATGCGGTTACCGACATTATCAGCTTCAATGTTACGCGATCGCTAAATCCGTCTCAGTCGGCTTCCCTAAATGAACGCCTTGCTCAACCTGCATCCATTCCTGAAACACGTCTTCAATAAATATTCGTTTCTTCTTTCCACTCTCATTCACTACCTGTACTTCAACGTTGAGAGTGGGTAAATACACACCATCTACGATTTGATGCCCATAAGCTACAACTTTACCCACGTTCCCACTTGAACGATGATGAGCATAGTCGCCAATCTTTAGCATGATATTCATAGTTCCAACCAGCATTCGCTAAATGGACAATGCATACCATAGCAACGGGTTCAAGTTATTGCAATGTTTCTTAATCTGATCCGGTTATTGTTACATCACTACATATTTTTCTCATTTTTTGGGAATTTGTCATTGGTCATTTGTCATTGGTCATTTGTCCTTTGGGATACCCAGGAGCAAATAACGAATCCAAAGCTTGCCAGTCTGATTATCCACTCAATAACGCTTCGACAAACTCATAACTTGAGAAGGGACGTAAATCTTCAATCCCTTCCCCAGCCCCGACAAACCGAATCGGCAATCCCAATTGCTGCACGATCGCCAAAGCCACACCGCCTTTAGCCGTACCATCCAACTTAGTCAACACCACACCACTCAGTTTTGCCGCTTCCGAGAACACCTCAGCTTGACGCAAACCATTTTGACCGAGGGTAGCATCCAATACCAGCAACGATTCCACCTTCGCCTCAGGTGCTTTTTTGTCAATAATCCGGCGAATTTTCGCCAATTCCTCCATCAGATTTTTCTTATTTTGCAAACGCCCTGCGGTGTCTACCAAAAGCAATTCCGTATTTCGGACTTGAGCGGCTGTGATTGAATCGAATACCACAGCGGCTGGATCAGTATTCTTGCCCGGATTAGCAATCACCTCTGTGCTACTGCGTTCTCCCCAAATCTTCACCTGTTCCACCGCCGCCGCCCGGAAGGTATCGGCAGCACCAATCAAACACTTGTAATCCGATTTATTGGCTAAGTGAGCCAGTTTGCCAATCGTGGTGGTTTTTCCCGCACCATTCACCCCCGTCATCAACCAGATATTCAGGGTGTCTTTTTCCGGGAAAAAAGTGGAACCGTAAGACTCGCGACAAGGTTTATCCAGTAAATCCCGGAGAATTTGTTTCAAATACGCGATCGCCTGTTCAGGAGGCAAGACTTCCTGGCGCATTCTAGCTTGCAGGGTTTCAATAATGTAATCCGTTGCCTCGATACCCACATCCGCTTGCAACAGCAACGCCTCAATTTCCATCACGGCGTCTTGGTTCAACGGACCTTGACCGACAATAGACTTGAGTTGATTGACTAAGCCGCGACGAGTTTTGCCCAATCCAGAACGAAGCTGTTTGAGCCAGCTAATTTCCTCAGCGGAGACATCCTCAGGGGTACGCCCTTGATCGGCTAAGACTTTGGCTGACCACAAAAATTCTTCATCCAAGGCGATATCCGCCTCGGCTTCGGGTTGGGTTGTGGGTGGCGCGACAGATTCCGGTTCTGGCGTCTCAATTGCCGTTGCTTCAAGCCGTTTAAGTCGTTCTTCCCGTTCGGATTTCCTTGCCCAAATTGGCACAGTTGCTGATTCTTCAGCCGCCCTAGGTTCAGGTTCCTCTGTGTCAGTTTCCACGTCGGCTATGGTATCTGAAGCCTTTGGAGCCTCCGTTTCTTCAGGTTCTGCTTGTTCGGTGTCGGTTTCCGCCTCAGTTACAACCGGAGATTCTGGGGAGGTGGCTGTACTACTCTGATCAACTCTAACTTCTGCTACCCCTGCTTCCTCTGCTTCCTCTGCTTCCTCTGCTACCCCTGCTACCCCTGCTTCCTCTGCTACCTCTGCTACCTCTGCTACCTCTGCTACCTCTGCTACCTCTGCTACCTCTGCTACCTCTGCTTCCTCTGCTACCCCTGCTTCCACCGTTTCCGGGGCAGTTTCTGTGGCTTCTGTACTCTCTGTTAGTTCAGCCTGGGCAGATTCAGCCGTGTCAGGTTGTACCTCTGGCGCTTCAGTTTCAGCTTCTGAGGGCGCTGACTCCTGCTTTTGCAGGTTTGTATAAGCAGCTTTTGCCCAACTCAGATAATCATCAGCAACTGTTGATGATTGCTCCTGAGTAGCAGACTCACTCTCCGATTTCGGCGATTCAACCGGGGGAGTGGCTGACTGCTGTTCTTGCTTCTCTTCTTTCTCCTCGGAAGAGGCTGCACTTTTACCAACTTGGCGGCGGAACCAATTAAATACCATTGCACCTAATTAGAAATAGTGTGAGTTGTCAGTTTTGAGCTTGCTTTCAAGGGAAGCGAGTATGACAAAGGACAAAGGACAAATGACGATCCTCGTTCACCTGGGCTAACCGACTTACTTATATGAACTTTTCTAGAGCTGGAGACTCTGACTCCTGAAGGCAGGTAGTGACGCGACGCAACACGCCATTCACAAATCGATGCCCTTCTTGATCGCTGTAGCGTTTAGCCAGTTCTATGGCTTCGTTAATAGCAACCCGATCAGGAATCCCTAAAAATGCCATTTCTGCCACCGCTATTCGCAAAATATCGCGGTCAATGCGGGGTAAGCGATTGATTTGCCAATCTTTAAGTGATTTAACCAGTATTTCGTCAATTTCGACTTGTCTACGACGAATCGCCTGTAGAATTTCTATCGCATAAGCCCGCACGTCGGCTTGATTAGCAAGCTGAATCATTTCCGGGATTTCTACCGCGACACCGATACGGTTAATCGCCTTCTGAGTCAGTTCAATGGCTTCAGCAACCATCGTTTTGGAACTTCGCACATCGATCGCACGGGTTTCACTACCGAGAAGGCGATCGCTCCCGCGTTTGAGTTCGGCTGAGGCTGTTTCTAAGGCTTCGTTAATTTCATCGGTTAGAGTCCTCACGGCGACTAATACCATCTGGCTCAGTTGTTTTTCATCAAGCTGTTCCGGTTCACGAGACATCTGAGAGAGACCTAAAAGTGCCAGTTCACGAGCAATTCTGCGAGGTTGCATGGTTTTGTCCTTTGTCTTTTGTCCTTTGTCCTACTCGCTCCCTTGAGCAGCGAGAATCTAGCTATGTCCTTTGTCCTTTGTCCCCCTCTTGCTCTTTTCCCCAATCCCTAATCACTACGAACTTTCTTCAGTGGGTAACATCTGCTGTTGGAGCATATCTGATAGAGGTTGCTCTCGCTTCGTCTTGCCGTATGGCATCTGGAGGGGTACACCCATGGATTCACTCGGTCCAACAATTCCACCGGATATTAATACCTTAAAGGCATCTTCGATGGACATGGAAAGATTAATCACTTCCGTTTCCGGCACAATAGCATACCATCCGGTGGTCGGATTCGGAGTGGTGGGGATAAAAATATTCAACATGGTGGCGTTGAGTTTGCCTTGAATTTCACCCGTTGCTGTCCCCGTGACGAAGGCGATCGCCCACATTCCCTGACGCGGATACTCTACCAAAATCACCCGCCGAAATTTACTGCTGGAATCCTTAAGCAAGGTTTCCAATAACTGTTTGAGTGTTTTATAGACTGATCCAGCCAGGGGAATTGCCTGCAACACTCGTTCCCCTAAATCCAGCAACCACCGCCCAGCAATATTACGTGCCATTAAGCCAATCAGTAGAATGCACAGGAGGGGCACCGTTAGCCCTACCAGTAAATTCAAGAGATTGACCAAAATGGGGTGGAGGTTATTATAGGGGTTGAGTTGCTTAGGGATACGGGTGAGAAAATTGATCACCCAATTGGCGATGGTAATCGTCAGCCAGATTGTGGTAGCGAGGGGAATCACTACTAGAAGACCGGCGATTAGGTCGTTTTTTAAGTCCTGCTTGAAGCGTTGGATCACAGAGTATTGACTCTCCTTACAATGGCTCTTAAACGTCTGTCATTGCTCCCTCAATTACTGGTATAAGCTGTTGAAACCTTGACCTGATCACGGCAATCACTGCCAGCTTTCCCAGCCGTTGAGGGAGATGAACTCCTGCTCAACCCCCTTTTGCTGCCCCAGTGAAGCAGTACTCCTGGTCGAGGGTTCTATCTCTAGTTGTAAAGCTTGTTAAGAATTGTTGCAAGTATTGATATCTCTATTTAAGCTTGTTGGTCTTTAGAAAGAGAGTTGGGAATCAGTTGTCTCAATGGTGGGCAGTTGTTGATCCTTGAGTTCCCAAACCTTGAGGGTAATTAGATATTCATAAAATGCCTGTAAGGTACACCAGGTAAAGCCAGCACGTCCATCCAGGAAGCCTCCGAGGAAAATGTACATATAGAGAAAGCGTAGTAATGGACGAAAGGGCAAGCGTAACGACAGATCTTTGAGGGCATGACGCCGTTCTACTTCTGATCGCCCCAGCAGCAAATTCCCCCAGTTGACGCTGCCTTGTTCAAGTTGGTGTAAGGTTTCTCGGGCTTCATCGGTGGAGTAACGGTTATGTTTTTCAATCCAACGACTAAACCCCTTACTACAGGTATAGTGCGGATAGGTTTCTTTCAAAAAGCCGATAGCTCCCTGACAAACTTCTCGTTCTGTATGACCATAATCGGTAAACCAGACTTGACCTTTTCGCAGTAAGCGGAGTTGGTAACGAGGATACTGAGTACAGTGACGAATCCATCGATTCATGAACATGACCTGTTCAGCGACATAATATCCCACGTACTGGTTGTTTTTTATCGCCTCTAGGCATTCAGCAAATAGGGCTGGGGTCATCCGTTCATCCGCTTCTAGGATGTAAGCCCATTCATACTTAGTGGGGAGGTTCTCCAGCATCCAAGTACGCTGACGCCCATGACTTTCAAAGGCATGAGATAGAACTCGCACAGGATAACGTTGGGCAAGTTCTACCGTGCGATCGCTACTACACGAATCTACCACAATGATGTCATCCGAGAGACGCGCTGAGTTGATGCACGCTTCAATATCTCGTTCTTCGTTGTAGGTGAGGATATAAATCGAGAACATGTCAAAAGTTGTAAAAAAATGAGTCTAGCTAAAGCGGTTTGCTGAAATTGAGAACCCCAATCCGCCTCAATGCCAATCGTAACCGATGGCACAGAAAAGCAGAACTGGGGATTACCTACAGCAGTTGGCAACTGGCTCGAATAGAGGTTATTTGTTATCTGGGAATGGGTGATTAGGACGCTTCTGTGTATCTTCTATTGAATCGTAAATCTCGATCAACTGACAATTTAGAGACTGTTATCAAACCTTTTTGCCTGTTGCTCGCATAGCAATGACTTGCAGATTAACTGCTCAAGTTCCGCAATCCCATCCAGCCAATGATGCTGTAGCCAATGGCTAAAAGTAAGCTGCTTAAACCGATACGGATACCTCTTTTTAATGCCTCAGTTCGGGCGCGTTGCTCAAGTTCTTGTCTACGACTGCGGATTTGAGTCTGAGCTTGCTCGGTTCTTTGAGCGATCGCTTCGGGATCTGTTTTGAGCGCCTGCAATTGTTCTCGGAGTGCCTGGAGTCGCTGGAGTTGCTCTCCTTGAGCTTGACCGCTTTCAATGGCTTGGTTTAGTCGTTCTAGCTGTTGTGGATCTTCAAGCAGAGTATCAATTTGCTGAACTTGCGTTTCCAGTTGGGTTTCAGCTTGCTGGGCTTGCTGAGTAATCTGTTCTATCGCTTGATTGCTTTGGATGCGGACATTGTTAAAGTGCAAGGGGACAAGCAACAGGAAGAGTAAACCCAATAGGCTCGAGAGTAAAAATGCCCAGAATCTCAAGTCCGTTATCGACGATTTTCGCTCCGGTAAGGAGCCACCACTGTTATTGCTGATCCAAGATCCTGCTATCAAAAAGGCAATTCCCACCATCGGGATAACACCCCGATCAACGAGCTGGGTGGTTAGATTTAGCTGCCATTCATTCTGAAGGGGGCTAACACCAGGAGAGGGAATAATCAGGATCAGATAATCCAACAAGGACGATAGGATCATGATCAGTCCGACTATCTTAAGTGCTAAACCCGCGAACGAAGAATACATAGTACTACTTTTCATTTTTTTACCCTAGAACCGAGTGTACCCCATACGGTATGGGACAATTAGGATTCATGTATAACTTGCCCATATTAACTCATGGATATTTGAATGATTACCCTAGGGGTCTACTGCAATTATCCAACGAAATGGTCGGCGAGACCAACTTACCTTTTGAGCCGGAGGATCACAGATTGATGAAGAAAATTGTCGAAGTTTTGCCTGATAAAGCCGCGCTGATTGAACGATCGCGTGATGTTGTCCTCACGAAGATACAGGAGGCAATCCAACGCTCAGGGCGCTGTACCCTGGCTTTAGCGGGGGGCGGTACACCCAAGCCTCTATACGAAGCCCTAGCTAGCCAGAATCTCCCCTGGGATAAACTGCACATCTTTTGGGGTGATGAACGCTATGTTCCAGCCGATCACCCGGATAGCAATCAAGCGATGGCGCGTCAGGCTTGGTTGGATCACGTTGATATCCCAGCCACGAATATTCACCCAATCCCTACAGACGGGGAGTCTCCGGAAGCAGACGCCTCCAAGCATGATACTCAACTGGGGGAGTTCTTTGGTGTAGCCGCCGACGAGTTTCCCCAATTTGATCTGATCTTATTGGGTATTGGTGACGACGCGCATACGGCATCTTTATTTCCTCATACCCAAGCGCTACAGGTTTGCGATCGCCGGATTACTGTGGGCAATAAAGATGGTCAACCTCGGATTACTTTTACTGTACCCTTGATTAACCAAGCCCATTGTGTAATGTTTCTGGTGGCGGGGGCGGGTAAGCAACCAGCGCTGGCTCAAATCTTCGCGGCTGAGGCTGACCCTTTGACCTATCCGGCGCGGTTCATTCAGCCTCAAGGCGAATTATGGTGGCTTTTAGATCAGCAAGCCGGTCAAGCTGTGAAAGGCTAATGCTCATTTCCACAACAGAGAACCTGTGAGCCTGATGTAACAAGTTATTAAGGTAGAACGGTTAACTGTGTTTTGATGAAGGAGGAAGGCTGATGCTGACTCGAAGGATTTCGGCGGTTTTGTCCTCAGTAGAGACGTTGCATGCAACGTCTCTACGTGAAACCGCTTTTGTTGGTAATTTTGAATGCGTGAATCTTGAATAGCTTATGATTGTTTGCCCTAACTGCAATCACCAAAATCCAGACGGTGCGACTCAATGCGAAGCCTGCTATACACCTTTACCGGCAAGCATGAGTTGTCCCAACTGTGGTACAACAGTTCAAACAGACGCTAGCTTCTGCGGTCAATGTGGTTTTAACCTGAAAGCCAGTGGCTCAACGGGAAGCCCAGATACACCAGCTCCAGTGTCGGTTCCCGATGTACCCGATTTAGACCCCCCTGACCCTCTAATTGAACCCGAACCTCTTTCAATGAGTTCCCCATCACCCATACCTGACCCGCAACCCGATCCCCCTCCTGAGCTACCCGTTACCCAGGTTGGTCAATCCGGAACGACAACAGAAGAAGAAGAAAAGCCAGCCCCACCGGAGCCGGAAACAGAACCCCCTCCGCCCCCTGTAGCCACACCAAAGACAGGTAGTGCCAAAACGCAGTTGCAGGTGCAGTCCGTTTATCTGCTGCACCTACAAACCCAGACCAAAATAGAACTCCCCTCCCATCTGAGTGTGATTCATCTCGGTAAACCCAACGATCAGATTCCCCCTGATATTGATGTGTCTGGCTTTCCGAATTCTGAGATTGTTTCACGAGTTCATGCAGATATTCGCGTTGAGGGAGATACCTACTATCTTGAAGATGTGGGCAGCGCCAATGGAACATACATCAACCATACCCCGTTACCGAAAGGTGATCGCCATCGCTTACGCAAAGGCGATCGCATTAGCCTAGGCAAAGGAGACATGGTAACGTTTTTGTTCCAAGTGTCCTGAGTCGCTTGCCTATGTACTGAAGCTGAGGGGGGTTAATAATAGAAGCCTGATTTACCAGTAAATTCTATAATATTTCCGGAAAAATCTTTTACCTTGTTGACTCCTGATCATTGACAAATAGTTAGGGTTGATCGATGGTATCCCTCAAGGAAAACCTATTCTAGACTCATGGGACACTCTAGAAGTATTCAGTCAGTCGAAAGGACCCACGTTTTTGAATGATGTAACACCGGTGATTACTCTGACCCTGCTGCATCCTCTCCAGTCTGTACCTGTTCAAAGTTGGCCGTTTAAATCGGAATCGGTGATTCGGATTGGGCGGTCTACGGATAATGATGTCATTTTATACAGCGCCGTCGTTTCACGTCACCATGTTGAACTTCGGCGGAATGGTTCAGGTTGGCGAATTATCAGCTTAGGTGCTAACGGAACCTATATCGATGGGAAACGCATTACCCAGACGCCTGTTGTGGATGGGATGATTATCCGTCTAGCTAGTTCGGGACCGAAAATTCAGATTCATCTGCATGACGACATCCGTCCTGTAGAATCGTCAACTAATGCCAAAAAGCGCACGTCTTCTGGTAAGGGTATGCTCGATCAATCTAAAGAAACCCTGGTTGATGCTGAACATCAGTCAACCCAACAAGAATAGTGATCTAAGTAGGGCTTGCTGCACAAAGCCAAAACCATTAACAATCAATACTTTGAGCTTTATTGACAGAGGGTTTGATTCAAGGAAATTGGGTAGCATCCTTCATAAGTATGGCATCACCTTGCTCAAGACAAATGTACCCTTGCTCCCCCAGCTTTCCCAGCTTCCCCAGCTCCCCCAGCTTCCCCAGCTCCCCCAGCTTCCCCAGCTTCCCCAGCTCCCCCAGCTCCCCCAGCTTCCCCAGCTTCCCCAGCTTCCCCAGCTTCCCCAGCTTCCCCAGCTCCCCCAGCTTCCCCAGCTTTCCCAGCTCCCCCAGCTCCCCCAGCTTCCCCAGCTCCCGGAGTGGGAATTTGCCCTAAAGTTTTTTAACCGGATCTAGCAGATGCTGAGGCTCTAAGGTTAAAGTAAGAGAAAATTCATGGTGAATACGAGTCAGCTAAATTGCTAGGGGCTTTTAACCTTTTCATAACCTATTGTGATCGATTTCTGACTAGGATGAACTGACATGACTTCTCCCAATAATGAAGACCGGGAGCTGCAGCGCCGGGAACACGACCTGATCCAACGAGAGCGAGAACTCCGACTACGCGAACTCGAAGCGGAAATTAATCCACCTCCTCTCCACCAAACCGTTAAGCATGAGCAACCGGAAGGAAAGCTGCAACGGTGGGGGAGAAAGCTAGTGATGTTCGGTAAGTTCTTAGCCTTTGTCGTGGCGGCTGTTCTGGTTGTACGGGTGAGTGCTGCGATCGCGACGATTATGATTATCGGCGTTATTGGCTTTATTGGCTATAAGATTTTCCTCGAAGGCGATAAGAAGTCTTAGGGAACAGGGAACAGGGAACAGGGAACAGGGAACAGGGAACAGGGAACAGGGAACAGGGAACAGGGAACAGGGAACAGGGAACAGGGAACAGGGAACAGGGAACAGGGAACAGGGAACAGGGAACAGGGAACAGG
>NZ_JAVJQP010000065.1:0-4649 GCF_040218875.1 Coleofasciculus sp. D1-CHI-01 | reverse complement strand
GCTTAAACCCGTTAAAACGGGTTCAAAGACTTACTCAGTCAGTTGTAGGTTGGGTTGAGGAACGAAACCCAACACCATTGTTGATTTGCTGGCTAAGGTTTTTAGTGATGCGATCGCGTAGGGCGAAGACAGCGTAACGACGAACTCAAGATATTACTCCCGTATCTCTCTAGCAAACCAGCGCCGGATTAACTCCACCTGGAAGCCGTAGCCGCCACCACTGTCTTCAATTAACTCCCGTTGCAACAGTAAATTAAGGGTAGGATTCAAATGATCCGAAAACTCGCGGGATAACGCCACCTCACCAATACTCGCCCCTTCCCCTTGTGCAGCTAAAAAGCGCAGTATCGCCAATCCCAACTCATCCACTTGATTGCGTTCGATATCGGCAAAGAAGAAGCTACCACTACTTAAGGCTTCGGGTACGGCGGCTTCAACATCAGCTACAGTTGCTAGTCGGCGAACGGATACCTCTTGCTCATTTTTCAGGGCGACAATCTCAGAGCATAGTAATTGTACCAAGCAGGGATGACATCGGGTTAAGCAGAGGACTCGCTCAACTGCATCCGGTTCATAGCGTAGGGTAAACTCTGGGATGGGGCGTTCAATCAGTTGGCGGGCTTCGGGTTCGTTCAGGTAACTGATATGCACAACTTGAACGTTAATCAGGTAACTCGCCCAGCGCTGAAATTCTTCGATAGTATGAGAGCCAGCCAGTAAGACTTTGAAGCGGGGGCGGTGTTGGATGAGATGGCGTAGCATCCCCAGGACATCGGTTTCGCTGAAATGTCCTTCAGTTAAGGCTTTATCCAGTACCTCGAATTCGTCTAATGCTAGGAGTGCAGTGTTGTTGTCTAAGGTTTGTTCAACTTTATCCAGCCATTCGTGAACCCCAATGCGTCACACAGTTCGACAAAATACTCAAAATCAATGGGTTCGCCATTGAGGAATTTTTTAACCGTGGATAACGATGGGGTAACGTGTTCAGCAAACTTCTTTTGGCTGGGGTAGCCATTGCGCCGAAGTGCTGATTTGACGTGTTGTATGTACTCTGGGACAACTTTAAGCGATCGCGCCATTATTCATAATCAGCGAAAAGTCAATTCAGGTCAACTCAAAGTTAGCCATAAGTCAGCCACCTCAGCTAAAGTTCTCAACTCGTTACTCACCTAGGGTTCTCGTTGAATAGGATTATGAGTTCAATCTGATTCAATGAAACTATTTGAAGACCTTAAAACCATCCTGGAGATAATTGTAATCTTAGCGGCGCTGCCTGAATACCCCCTGCTGCTGGTGACGGCGGTTGTCGTTGTCTGGATGTATGTGCTAATCAACGATCAGGATATTGAAAGGTAGAATTGCTGACGCACAGCGCCTACATCGTAGGGGCAATTCATAAAGGATTACCCACAGGTGTTGGTTCAACGGAAAAGCCTGCGTAAGTCCTGATTTTACAAGGAGTGTCCGACTAATTAAATATCATCTCCCCATCTCCCTGTCCCCTGTCTAGAGGAACTTTAACGGTGAAACTGCACTGGCTACTTCCCAGTTTTCTCGGCTTTTTTTTGCTCTCCTTTCCAGCGCAAGCGGCGAGATTGCTCTCCTGGCGCTTTGATGTGAATCAAAATCAACTCGTCTTTACCACTGATGAAGGGGTACAACCCAGAGGGCAATTTCTTGCCAATCCCAACCGCCTGGTGATTGATTTAGCCGGTATCCCCCTGGAGAATGCCAAATTAGAACAATTAGTCGGTGGTGCAGTGCGGGTGGTGCGTGTCAGTCAATTGAACCCCCAAACCACGCGCTTGGTGATTGAGTTTAATCCGGGTTATACGATTAATCCCCAACAGGTTCTAGTTAAGGGATTCTCCCCTCGGATGTGGACAGTGCAGTTACCACCACCGCAACGAGTTGTCCAATTAACCACACCCACCCCCCTACCGTCGCAAAATTCTGTTATACCGCCTATCACCAGCAATCCTCCTTTCCATAGTTCCCAAGTTCCCAACCGCCGTATTGTGGTTATGGTTGATCCCGGACATGGAGGAAAAGATCCCGGTGCGGTTGGATTAAATGGATTGCGGGAAAAGGATGTAATTTTGCCCATTTCTCAACAAGTTGCCGCCATTTTACAGCAACAAGGGATTCAAGTGGTTCTTACCCGAACCAGCGATTATTTTGTAGACTTAGCACCCCGCGTGGAGATGGCAAAACAAGCCCAGGCGGACTTATTTGTGAGTATCCATGCGAATGCTGTTGGTCGTCGTCCTGATGTGAATGGATTGGAAACCTATTATTACTCGAATGGTCAGGGTCTGGCTCAAACCATACATGATAGTATTTTACAGAGAATTCAGATTCGCGATCGCGGCGTGAAACAAGCCCGATTTTACGTCCTGCGTAATAACCCCATACCCGCCGTCCTCGTGGAAGTTGGATTTGTTACCGGACAAGAGGATAACCCTAGACTAGCGACACCCGAACACCAGAGCCAAATGGCAAGCGCGATCGCACAAGGTATCTTACAATATATTCGGCAGAATCCATAAATAAATCGTAGGGGCGGGTTTAGCCGCTTAATTTTGCTATTGACCGATAACCTTTCAACAACACCCGCCCTTCCTAACTCGTGCCTTCTCGAAATAAATCCCATCTGCCATCTGCCATCTGCCTTGCTGCTAAGGTAACCAAAAATCAGGTAATACTGTCTTCCCCCAATCCCGCACCGTTTTATTAATCATCCGCCCCAATTGAATATGAGGTTCATCAGGTTCAACCGGAATAATATTTGCCTTATTTCCATACCCAAAACGGTCAATTACCAAATTTGCCGCCTCTAAACCCGTTATGTATGCCTTCTCCTGTGACCAAGAACCGTGATGGGTAACAATCCAATCCCCACTCATAAAAACATTATCAATCGGAGTTGTCGCTGGCAGCAAATACTGATAACTTCCCGGTGCAAAATGCGTTACCCCTTGCGGTACACGAATCACACTGCTATCAATAACCTTGGCATCCCGGAACTCTGGCACACAAGTGGCTAAATCTCGATGAACCTTTGCCACAATTTGCTCATCACTCATGGGCAATAACTGATTCCCATGATAAAAATCTGCTTCAATGACACTTCCCGGTTGATATGCATATTCATCATGCAACGCATTCAAATCAAAAAATGTCCATCCCGTCGTCGGATCAAAGCCAAAACAAGCATTAGACGGATTCCGCAGAATAACTTTCCGGTCAAACCATAACCGGGTTGCCAGGACATCAATTGCGCCTAAGTTTCTCAAATTTCGGAATTCCGAATAGGGTTGCAAACTACTACTCGCACTGACAATTTTTTTCATGCCATTGACACTAACGGCAAAAATAACCGCATCGGCTTCAAAGACATCCTCACCACAGACAACCGCTTTAGCCTTACCCCTATCGTCCAAGAGAATATCATTCACCCGCTTATTCGTCAGCACTCGTCCCCCGGCTTTCTCAATCCGCTCCACCCAGGGTTTAAAAATCATCTCTGCCACCGTTCCCCGACACCAGACGACATCAAAATTAGGTTGGTGAGCCAAAATGAAGTAATAGAGCATTCCCAGGGCGGCGGCGGCTGAACATTGCTCGCCAGGGGCAAATAACCCCACCAATAGCATCGGTTCAAAGGAATCTCGATACAATCGGGCAGAGACACCAAACTGTTTAAAGAGTTCGCGGGCGGTTACCTGATCATAACGTCGCCATGCTTGATCAGAATTATCAAAATCAATCAGAGCATACAGGAGAGGTAAAGCAGAAAGCCTGTCAATCAGAGGTAGGCGTCTAAACTTGGGATAGAGAAACGTTCCCAATGGGGTAGGAAGCGGGAACTCATTCTGAAACAGAGGCGATTCTACTTCTAACCCAGCAGGAGAATATTGGGAGGAATGGGTAAAAGGTGTGAAGGGTTGGAGCCCCAATTCGTGAACCAGGCGAAAGATATTGCGATAGGGATACCAGAACCCATGAATACCCCCCTCGACTGAACGCCCCCCAGAGGTTTTCCATCCAGCTACTAATCCACCGGGATAGGGGGCGGCTTCTAGAAGAGTAACATTGTAGCCTTGTTGAGCAAGATGATGAGTCGCTCCTAAACCTGCCCATCCGGCACCAACGACGACTATCCGCTTTTGTGCTGACGTTTCTGACATCCTTGATCCCATAACTCTCTCTTTATTTAGCCGGATCTCGCCGAATCCTACGTCTTGTATTCTTTGAATCAAGCGTAGATGAATGCGAGTCAGGATGTAAGTTGCTCACAAATTCCTTTTCTCCATAAATAGGGTTGGATTTTTCTGACATCAGCCGTTAAGTTTTTATCAGCATAAAAGGCTACTCTAGTTCCTAGATTTTGCATTCCTCGTACTCGATAAACGTTTCCGTCGAATACCACCAAATCATTCATCTTTGTTAACTACTAGCACTTTTGTCATTGGTTTGAACTAGATGAAGTTCATCTCTTGCGAGTGGTTCACTTCGCCAATGTTATGAAGGGTTTATTGTTCTAGACACTCTTCCTACCCATCAGAACTGTTTAATCTAGAACCGTAGAGTTCAAGGCTAGTGAAGCACCTTGAAGTACCTATATATTCCTTCATAACGTAGCTATT
>NZ_JAVJQP010000059.1:0-35533 GCF_040218875.1 Coleofasciculus sp. D1-CHI-01 | reverse complement strand
TTTGTACAAAACCCGCCCTTTGTTTAAGTTTGACGGTTGCATCTGTAGGGGCGGGTTTAGGGACATTCGTTTGGTTGTTAATGATAACGTTTGTACAAAACCCGCCCTTTGTTTAAGTTTGACGTTTACATATGTAGGGGCGGGTTTAGGGACATTCGTTTGGTTGTTAATGATAACGTTTGTACAAAACCCGCCCTTTGTTTAGGTTTTGACGTTTGCATCTGTAGGGGCGGGTTTAGGGAATGCTTCGCCTCTAGGATACGAATGGATGACCTAACATTAAGCTGGCGTAAGCTGTTCAGCTTTCTCTTCAATCGATTGCATCAACGAATCAAAGGGTTTAGCAAATTTTTCAATCCCTTCCTCAACCAGTTCTGCCATTACTTGGTCATAGTCGATCTGGATATCGGATTCAGCCAGACTTTCCAGCGTCTTCTGCGCTTTATCAGCTTCAGTTTCTACCCGATTGGGGGCGACATCAGCATGATCAGCACAAGCTTCAATCGTATCCGGGGGTAGAGTATTCACCGTATTCGGACCAATCAACTCATTCACATACATGACATCGCTGTAGTCCGGATTTTTGGTGCTGGTACTTGCCCAGAGAACCCGCTGTATATTTGCCCCTTGTTCAGCTAAGGCTTTAAAGCGATCGCTCTCGAAAATTTCCTTAAACCGTTGATAGGCAACCTTCGCATTCGCGATCGCGACTTTTCCTTTCAGTTCCCGTAAGCGGGCTTCTTCATTCAATTCCTCAGTACCGATCTGTTTGAGTCTCTCATCAATACGATTATCAACCTTAGTATCAATACGACTCAGAAAGAAACTCGCTACTGAAGCAATATTCTCAATCGGTTTACCTGCGGCAACTCGTGCTTCTAACCCACGAACATAAGCCCAAGCCGATTCCACATAACTCTTCACGGAAAACAGGAGGGTGATATTAACATTAATCCCCTCAGAAATTGCCTGTTCGATCGCCGGGAATCCCTCTTTCGTCCCCGGAATTTTAATAAACACATTATCCCGGTCAATGGCGCGGAAAAAGCGTCGGGCTTCTTCAACCGTGCGTTGGGTATCCCGCGCTAAGTGAGGGGAGACTTCAATACTAACAAAGCCATCGGTTCCGCCAGACTCGTCGTAGATAGGGCGGAAAATATCGCAGGCGTTGCGAATATCTTCAAAGATCAGGGATTCGTAAATCTCTGATGTAGATTTTCCGCCTTTGATCCCCGCTTCGATATCGCTGTCGTAGACGCGGTTATTCGACACCGCCTTAGCAAAGGACTTGGGATTTGAGGTAATCCCGCTGATTCCACGAGTCTCAATCTTGTTTTTCAGTTCACCGGATTCGATTAGCTGGCGATCCAGATAATCCATCCAGATACTTTGACCGTATTCTTTAATTTTGAAAATTGGATTATTAGCCATTATGATTTTATATCCTCGTTAGTTACTTGCAGTCATGCAAGATGCCAATGGTTTGATAAGCTGTCACCCCTTCAGTTGGGTATTAGTAGCGAGCAATATGCAAAGCCTGCGGCATGGCTTCGCTTAACGCACACCAACGATCTCGCCATTATTGACATTAAGGTTTAAATGCCGAACAGCTTAGTGGCAATTTATATAACTTGATGATCGTTAGGTTTTAAAGCTAGGGTTTAGCGCCTCACTAATCCACCTCAGATGTCTGAGAGGGCGGAAAAATGATGCACACTCAATAACAAGCTTACTAATTTTCATTAGAGGATTACTTCTACCTGAAGTCAGGGTTAAGGGGTAGGAGTGCTAATCAAGGTTGCCCGAAAAATCTGCCCATAGTTGTAACTGGTGCTTCGTCATTTGTCATTTGTCATTTGTCATTCGTCATTCGTTTACTCCCTCATCTCCCCCATCTCCCTGATCTCCCTCATCTCCCCCATCTTCCCCATCTCCCTCATCTCCCCCATCTCCCCCATCTCCCCCATCTCCCCCATCTCCCTCATCTCCCCCATCTCCCTCATCTCCCCCATCTCCCCCATCTCCCCTCTCTCTGCCAACCGATCAGGTCAATTGATTTTCCTGACGTAGGTAGGCTTCGATGAAGGGATCGAGCGTCCCATTCAGGACATCATCAACGCCTGTGGTTTCCACATTCGTCCGCAAGTCTTTCACCAACTGGTAAGGATGGAAGACATAATTGCGAATTTGATTCCCCCAAGCGGCTTCCACCATATCGCCTCGGATTTCGGCAATTTCCTGAGCGCGTTGTTCTTGTGCAATCACCAATAGCTTGGCTTTCAGCAGGGCGAGGGCTTTTTCCTTATTTTGGAGTTGCGATCGCTCCTGGGTACAGCGCACGGCAATGTCTGTGGGAATATGCTTAACCCGAACGGCGGTTTCAACTTTATTGACATTTTGACCGCCCTTACCCCCAGAACGAGAGGTGGTAATCTCTAAATCCGTTTCAGGTATATCTAGGTCTACATCCTCGTTCAGGATGGGCATCACTTCCACACCCGCAAAACTGGTTTGCCGTTTCCCGTTGGCGTTATAGGGAGAAATTCGCACCAGTCGGTGAGTTCCTTTCTCAGCTTTCAAATAGCCATAGGCGCGGAGTCCCTGAATTTCTAGGGTGGCTGACTTAATTCCCGCTTCATCCCCTTCTGAGAGTTCTGCCAACTGCACTTTATACCCTTGACTTTCTGCCCAACGGGTATACATTCGCAGCAGCATTTCTGCCCAATCTTGGGCATCCGTTCCGCCCGCCCCAGCATTAATCGCTAGTACCGCACCATTGGCGTCATAAGGACCCGATAGTAGCTGTTCTAGTTCCCAACGGTCAAGTTCGCGATTCAGCTTGACTACATTAGTTTGGGCTTCTTGCAGCAGTCCTTCGTCGGTTTCCAATTCCAGCAATTCCAGAACCGCTTTCGCATCCTCTAGATTACCTTTCCACTGCTGGTACTGCTGGAGATTCAATTTCAGGTCATTCAGCTTTTGCAGGGTTCGCTGAGCGAAGCTTTGGTCATCCCAAAAATCCGGTTGAGCCGCTTGTTGCTCTAGGTCTTTAATTTTGGCAGTCAGTGCTGGTACGTCAAAGATAGTCCTGGGTTTTTCCCAGGCGAAGGGACAAGGTTTCGACTTCGCGTTTAATCTCTAAAACTTCCATGTTTCTTGATTTTGGTACTTTACTACCCTTTATCAATTGTAATCAGAAAATTTAATTACATCAGACCAATGACAGGTATCCCACGCATTTTAAAGCGTGGGATAAGGTGAGTCAATTAGTCGCGATTAAAGGCAATCAGCAACCGCAAAATAAAGATAAACAGGTTGATGTAGGTCAAGTACATCGATAATGCGGCTGGCAGATACTGATCATTGCGATAGGTGCGGGGCAAGATATAGAAATCCACCACCGCCGCACCAACAAATAGTAAAACGCCAATGCCAGAGATGCCAATTTCTAGCCAGCTAGGGGTATAAACGCCAAAAAAGCTCAAGGCGAGCTGACCCACCAACACCACCAACAAGGCAATGATACCCAGTTGCACGGTTTGGGTTAACGCCATCCCATCTTGGTCGGAGAGATTCGAGCCAATTTGACGGGCAGCGACAAACGTGACACCACAACCGAGAGCGGCGATTCCAATCCCTGGAATTCCTACGCCTGAAGTGCCGAGGGCAACATAGACGATACCACTGAGGGTGTAGCCTGACAGCAGGCTATAGGTCGCCAACAGAGGCAATGCTGCACTGTTATTGCCTTTCTCCGCCACACCACGAGCGACGAAGAATAGGACTAATTCAGCAATCAGGGCAACCCAGAAGGTAGGCATGAATAACCCTGGGTTGGTGGTAAGGACATTCAAACCACCATAAGTCCCGACAGCCGTTAAAACCAATCCACCGCCGACGTAGGGCAGAGCATTGGCTATCACATTGGGTCCGACTAGGGCTTGACCCTGTGCATTACGCATGGCTTGGCGAAAGTTACTTGTGTTACTCATGAAAACTCCTTGTGTAACTTACGTCATGATTTAACGAGATCCGGTAAGAATGCTCCCGTCAAATCAAAGATTATGACGGTGAGATGAATCCCAAATGAAAGCAGGTTTACTTCCATTAGTATTATACTCTATTCTAGAATAACGCTACAACTATTGCTCAAGGAGATAATAGCGGTTTCTGCTGTGAATATGTCAATAAAAACGATTAGTATTTCGATTTCAACAAAGCTTTATTTTATGTTTATTTACAATATTTATTTCAGGCATTGAATGGCTAATAATACGCTTTTTATTTAATCAGGCAACAATTATACCCTTAGCCATTAAAATCTCCGCTATATCAGCTTTTCAAAAAATATTATAAACTTTGAAAAATCAATATTTTTAGGGCAAGTATGGGCGGGTTTAGTTACATTTGGGTACAAAGGAAAAGATAGTAGTGAAACCCGCCCCTACACACTTATGCGCCACGTTCTCGAACCATGTCCTTGAACGAAGTGTTTAAGGAGAAGTTAAAAATTAAATCGTGGCGTCACATAAGTACCTAGACATAAATTCTGTACCCTGTACTAAGAAATGTTAACAAGCCTCAAACCCTTACTGTTGCCTAATCTCAACCGTTAACTTTAATGAAAACCGACTACTTACCGTAAAAAGTAAGCAGCTTCCCCAGCTCCCCCTTCGTGCCTACCCAAGATTTCTCAACAACAAGGGGGAGGCTGTATATTCCCAACCCAGTTGTGAACTCAGGCTTAGGAATTCCAGCTCTCCCCATTAATCTAGGTTTTTAGCTTATTCGGCGAGAAGCCTCACACTTAACTTAATCGCAAAGGCTCCTCTAGAAGCCCACACTGTACTCGTGAGAGTCGGGGTGTGGAGTTGTTATGCGTCACTTTCGATGTAAATAAACAGAAGTCCCATCAGTACAGCAGGCATCAGCCAACAAACGACGGGAATCAGAATCCAAGGCAAGAACGAAGCTGCATAAGAACCAGTCATGTCAAATTGTCCTATCTAAATTTACAAGAGTCCAAGACAAATATTACTCAATTTGTGAACCCAGTGGAGTTAGTTATTCACAAAACCCCGGAAAATGGCATCCACTGTCTCAAAATTTTCCAGGAGGAAGTAAGCCACGAAAGCGCCTCCCATACCTCCAACAAAGAATCCACCTGCAAATTCACTCCAGCCTTCAGACGTTTTGAGTCGTTCTGTACTCGGAGCGCTTTCGGCGGCGCTTTTGAGCGACACTAATCCCCAAGCTGCCATTCCGGCGGTTCCCAGTAACACGATAACCAAAGCAGTGACTAAGCCGCCTAGATAACGCGCTTCTGGGTAATCCCGCAGTGCGCCAAACACAACTTCAGGACCAACTAAGAAGTAACCATGAGCCATGCCAATTTCCAAACCGCGTAGGAATGGGGATAGCCCTTTGCGGTAAGCTGGCAGGTTGCCAATGAATGCCCGGGTAAACGCCGAATCGCTGATTGGAGTCGATAAATGACCCACAAAGGGGTCTCCATGGTAGGGCTTTACCATTTCCATATTTCTTGCATCTGCCATCTAGATGTTGCCTCTCACTCTGAATGTTTACAAAAATACCTGACTTAACATTGTAAGCAGAGAGGGGTAATCCCATGACACAATATGGGAAGACCTTTAAAAAACTTCATCAAATTAGTTATAGATTAAGGATATAACACTGCCGTGTCCCTAGGGAGTAATCGGCGCGAATCATCGTCTACGTCCAGCGACCAAAACCCCTGACTTCTTGGAGAAATCAGTAACTTAAGTTGAATGCACAACTATGGTTATATGTCAAGACATGAGCTAGATGTCGGTCGTTCACTAGAGTGTAGTATTTTGAAAAAAACAGTCATCTCAAGAGTCAGTAAATGAGACACATCTTCAATCAACTATACAAAAACCTGAAACGTCTAATACTACCGCTATTACTGGGCGTTTTAGTTAGCGGATTGGTGACTACACCTGCCAACGCTATAAACGTCTACCAAATGCCCAATGTCAACGCGGGTGAACCAACATGGGTGATTGATCAAGCCGACGTACTCAGCCGCCTGAGTGAAGGCAAGTTGAGCAAAAGCTTGGAAGACTTAGCCCAGAAAACCGACAAGGAAGTCAGATTTGTGACGGTTCGCCGTTTAGACTACGGTGAAACCGTAGACAGCTTTGCTAAAGCCCTATTCAAAAAATGGTATCCGACACCGGAAGCCCAAGCGAATCAAACCTTGCTGCTGATCGATACCCTGACCAATAATACTGCCATTGTCACTGGGGAAGACGTCAAGTCAATTATGCCCGACGAAATTGCCGAGAGTGTCGCCTCGGCAACAATGACAGTCCCCTTGCGGGAGGGTAACAAGTACAATAAGTCTTTTTTAGAGGCTAGCGATCGCTTAGTGGCTGTGCTATCGGGTCAACCTGATCCCGGTCCTCCGGTTGTCGAAGAAACGGTTCAGGTTGAAGGCACATTTACCAGCGCAGAAGAAACTGACACCAAAAACTCGACCATCTGGGTTGTTGTACTATTGGTTGTCGCGACAGTGGTACCGATGGCAACCTACTTCTTTTATCAGGGCTTCTCTGGTTAAGTTTGTCATTTGTTACTGTTCCCTGTTCCCTGTTCCCTGTTCCCTGTTCTCTAAGAGATGATCAGAAGCTTTTGCTGTAAGGCACTAATCCTGAACATACTCCTGTCCAGAAATTAAAGCATACTCAGCCCGCATAAACTCCCGTCCTAAATAAGCCGCATGATCCAACATCGTGACTGGACAGGGCTGGGTTTGCTCAAAAATCACCACACAAAGTTCCTTGGCGGTTCTACCTGTAAACAAAGTCGTATGAGTCCGTTCAACCTTACCTCGTGCGGGAATCGGTTTCCCGGTTTCAGGGTCAACGGCTAAACCGCGATCATCAATCACATTGGTGAAATGTTTGGCACAAATTAACTGTGCATCCCGGTCGAGGTAGATAATAAAATATCCACCGGGATCAAGTGCAATCTCTCGTTTAGACAGTTTGTCATCAATAGTACGCAGGTCTTCTACTGTTTGGTTCATCTTGATTTTGGCTCAATGCTTCCCTTCTTGAATACTATCGTGCTTGGACATGTTGAAGAAGGTAGAGGGAAATCTCAAATCCTTACTGTTCCCTGTGACACACCGAGCGTGTTACTGAGCGGAGCCGAAGTCCTGTCGAAGGTTCGAGGTGTTCCCTGTGAAACACCGAGCGAAGTCGAGGTGTTCCCTAATCTCAACCATTAACTTTAATGAAAGTCCGGCTACTTATCACTCCTGAACCAAAAATTGAATATCTCGTTTGCTAAACGGTAAATCATTATTGATCGCATCGATTTCTTCCTGTTCCATTTCATTCACCTCACCTATATAGTGGCGCAAAATTTGCATCAGGCGTTGATTATAAAATCGGTGCAGACTGTGATTCGGTGTCGCGGGAAATCCTCGCCGTCTCTTGTGGCGTCCCCCAGCACCTGGATCAAACATCTTAACCCCATTCGCGATCGCCCATTGTATCGGGGTGTAATAGCAAGCATCGAAATGCAGGCAATCATATTCCTCAAAACAGCCCCAATAGCGCCCATACAACTGATCACCCTTATTAATACAAAACGACATCCCCACGGGATGTCGGTCATCATCCTCTCGATAAGCCGCCACCAATACCACACGATGACGATAGTCGGGATACAACTGTTCAAAAAACTGGCGCGTCAGATACTTACTGCCCCAAAAAAACTTATCGCAGGTGCTGCTATAGAAGTTATAAATCAGGGGAAATAAGGATTTGGGAATATCATCCCCAACTAAAGGAACCAAACGCAGTCCGGCTTTAGTCACCGCTTTACGTTCCCGCTTAATATTACGCCGCTGATTGGCGTTAAAGATACTCAGATAATCATCGAAGCTACTAAACCCTTTATCCTGCCAAATATAACTGTGATGCAACCAGCTTGTAAAACCATGGCGTTCCATCACCTGTCGCCATTCAGGGTCAACAAAGAGAAAATGACAGCCACTAATCCGGTTATTCCCGCAAAAGTGATCAATAGCACTCACCATAATCTCAGTGAGTTCATCTTCATCTTCTCCAGGTGCAATTAAAAATCGATACCCGCCTGCTGGGGTAAACGGCGTCATTCCTAACAGTTTGGGATAGTAGCGAACGCCTAAACGATGGGATAGATCTGCCCATTGGTGGTCAAAGACAAATTCTCCATAGCTATGACCTTTAATATAGAAGGGCGCAGCCGCAATAAGCTGTCGGTTTTGCCATACTGTTAGGTGATTGGGCAACCAGCCAGTTTTAGACGTCGCACTTCCCGATGTTTCTAAATTATTCAACCAATCCCATTCCAGAAATGGTGTTTTCAGGGGTTGGGCAAGGGCATCCCAAGCGGCTTGGGGAATATCAGCCATCCGGTTAACCCAGTTAACGGAATAGTCAGTCTGTGGTTGGTGAACCATTGGGAAAATCTATAATTAGGTCTGCACTATTGGAATGAACGGTGAAGATCGTTATTTGCAATTTGCTCTATGTCATTGGTAAGGTACGGAGGGGTTATTTACATAAGTTAACATAATAGAATTTATTTTGAGCGATTGACGTGAGATGAATTGCCAAAATTAAAGAGCTTGGAAGAGAGTTTTGACCCTTCACCACCTTCGAGGGCATGGCGCGTGAATTTGTAGGGGCGGGTTTAGGGACTAATATTGGTTGTTTTCCCTAGCTTGGCTACAAAACCCGCCCTTTATTTAAGTGCAATAGTAGAGACGTTGCATGCAACGTCTCTACTACTCCCCCATCTCTCATTCCCTCAACAACCGATAGTGCAGAAATAACTCTTGGTCAATCCTCTCAACCGCCAAAAGTTCTAAACGCTTCGCCAATTGCTGCGAAAAACCAGCCCCCTGAACGGACGTTGGGGCGGCTGCACCCCCTAAAATCAGGGGACAAACTGTGAACCAGAGTTCATCGATTAAATCAGCCGCAAGTAGAGATGCCACTAAGTTACCCCCCCCTAAGACAGCAAGCCGTTGGATGCCCAATTGGTTCAGCTGTTGATAAGCCTCATGCCAATTTATCCCCTCGTTAGAGGCATTCACCACCAAAATTCGCTCAAAATAATTAGATTTATCCTGCCATGATTTAGCACCTGCCTCTGTCGTCAACAGCCAACGGGGTAGATTTTGGCGAAAAAAGCGTAATTGTGGATCGAATTGAGCTAGACGGGAGCAAACAATCTGCACGGGTTGGATGGGTAAGCCCCGTTGTTTACGCTGCTGCTGTAACTGGGGATTTGAGACGCTGCGAGTGGTACCATAAGCCCGGAGAGTTCCTGCACCGAACAAAACACCATCCGCTAATGCCACCTGATTTTCCAGATGGGCTTGATCCGCAGGCGATGAGAATCGGGCAGGCGATCGCGTCAAGTCCGCAATCTTGCCATCGGCACTCATTGCCAGAACGACTGTGGTATGGGGTCGATTGATAGCAGACGTTTCCAGCATAGTTGTCTAGGGCAAGAAAAAGAATGATAACTATTTTGGCGCAATTCACCCTAGGATTGTCTGCATGTCTGCCACTCTATCAAAACCATCGAAAGAGGTTTTGAATCGTTCTAGGATAGAGATAAGGGGTTTTCAAGGAAACTCGGTGACTCGTAAACTGTATTAACGATTACTCTTTCTACCACCTTTTCTTCTGTAATCACACCAGCGTATCTTATGGCTAAGCCAGGTCAATCTTCCTTTCGTCGTGTTTTGCTGTCACGCCTGTTGTTGCTCAGCGTGCCAGTGTTACTCTTGGGAGTTTATGTGACCTACAGAAAAGCACGCTCAACGCTTCTAGACACAGCGCGTCAAAATTTAACCGAAAGTGCTGTGAGAAAAGGGGAAAGCATTCAAGAGGCTATCTCAGCGTTACAAGCCAACCTGCTGACCGCTAGCCAAGCCATCGTCTTTCGATCTCAGTCATCGACAGGCTATCAACAATTTATCAACCAACTGGCTCAACAACTCCCCACCCCGATCAATTGCGTGCAGTTGAGTGATATCCAGACTCAAGATATTGTGAGCAGTACCTGTAATCAATCCTTACCCGTCAGTCAGCAAGTGATATCGCAATGGTCTAGCCAGCAAGGTGAGGTCTCTGTCGATCCGTCTCAAATTGATGTTACAGTGCTACCTCCGCTAGCACCCTCAACCCCTGCTACAAAGGAAGCTGAAGCCAACGAGGACAAAAGTCAACTCCCACTTCTGTTGAGTGCGCCCGTTTATAACGCTGAGGGTCAACTCCAATATGCTTTGAGCTTATGCTCAACCTTACTCCAATCCAAATCTATCAAGCCGGGTTCCCTATCTGGTGAACCCGTGGTGATTACCCAAGCGGGTAAAATTCTGGTGCATCCCATCGCCCAGGAAGTGGGACGCAATATCAACCAAGAACTGGATTCTTCAAGACTTGAGAGTCTGGTCGAAGACGCGATCGCAGGTCGTGAGTCCTTTATCCATCTTGACTTGGATGGTCAGGAATATGTCGCTGGCTACACCGCGATTGAAAGTCCGATTAGCAAATCTGACCAGCAATGGATTATTCTCGCTGTTACCCCCTTAGAGAGTGCGCTGATCGGTCTTCAGGATATCCGCCAAGTTCTGTTTATCCTCACCTGTGGCTTAATTGCTGCCAGTATTTTAGCCACAATTTACATTTCCCGTGACCTCGCCCGTCCCTTAGAAAAACTCAGAGATTGCGCCTTGCATGAATCCCAGCTTCACTCGAATTATCGCATTCCTCATACCTTCAAAATTCGAGAAATTAACCAATTAGCCGAAGCCCTGGATGGCATGTTTGAGCGGCTCAAACATTGGGCAGAAGAACTTGAAGCCGCCTGGAAAGAAGCCCAAGCTGCTAACCGGCTTAAGAATGAGTTTCTCGCCACGACCTCCCACGAACTGAGAACTCCTCTCAATGGTATTATTGGTTGCCTGCGACTGGTCAAAGATGGTTTCTGTGATGACCGAGAGGAGGAACTTGACTTTTTACAACGAGCCGATGAAGCGGCTATTCATTTGTTGAATATTATTAATGATGTTTTAGACCTGGCAAAACTTGAGTCAGGTAAACTTTCCGTTGAAGTTGAATTGATCGATCTGCGTCAACTGATTGATGAAGTGATTCACTTACAGGCAGTCTCTATTAAATCGAAGGGACTCGAATTCAACACAAAAAACTTGCATGAAAAACTTCCCGTTCTTGCCGATCCCGCTAAACTAAAGCAAGTCCTGATTAATGTTATCGGCAATTCAGCCAAATTTACTGATTCGGGCAGTATTACAGTCAGTACACAGATTGAAACAGCCAGCGATAAGACCCAACCAGTGGTGAATACTGATGATTCTACCTTAGTTGCTAACGTCTCCACTATCCCCAGCAATGGACAAGTCACTGAAAATCAGGGAACTGAAGAGTTGCTTCCTGCACAAGTTGTTGTCACAGTAAAAGATACGGGAATTGGCATCGATCCGGTGCAACAGTCTAAACTATTTCGTCCCTTTGTCATGGTAGATGGGTCAACCACGCGCAAGTATGGTGGTACAGGTCTCGGTCTGGCGATTTCCCGCAACTTGATCGAATTGATGGGGGGGACAATTACCCTTTTTAGTGCTGGAGAAGGTCAGGGAACGACGGTGAACATTAGCTTACCGCTTGTCGAAACAAAGGGACAGGATACAGATGAGCAACTTGACAGTGAGTCACCCTCACAACTATCAACAGAGTTGCCTAAACAGCAGGATTCAATTGGCGAGATTAACGGGAAAATTCATAACTAATTAATATTTTACTGTCCAATAGGCAAGGAAAATAAAACTAACAATTTAGCACAATAGCTACGGAAGGCTAAAATTTTCCCGACACCCCTCACCCTACACAATGTTTTAAGTTGTCTATCTTTCCGCTAACTGGGGAACCTTAATCGGTGTTCCTCCTTGTTGGAGAGACTGGGATAGACAACTGAGGATGTTCACCAGTTGAGCCGCTACCCAGCCGGAAGAGACTGATACAGGTTGATTATCGCGGATGCTCTGCAAAAAGCGATCGCACACTTGCGCCAACGGTTCGCGATGCTCGATTTCTATGACTTCCCGCCGTAAACCCGCAGGCGTAAAAACATCTCCACTTTGCTCGAAATACCCATGCTGAAGCGTTAGGGGCGCATCATTTTGCATCTCATCAAAAATTAATGTTCCTTGACTCCCCACTACTCCTAGACGCCGTTGTTTATCTGGGTTGAGCCAACATAAGTGAATATATGCCTGAAAACCCGTCGGGTACGTCAAAATAACGTAAACAAAATCGGCTAAATCATGTTCCTCAAGAAGGGCGGGTTTAGTTACATTAGCGGTTTCTTGTGAAACGTTATCGGTTAAACCCGCCCCTACATCCCCCGATTGATCTAGGGCGGGTTTAGTTACATTAGCGGTTTCTTGTGAAACGTTATTGGTCAAACCCGCCCCTACAGATCCCTCTTGACGTTGTAACCACACCCGTCCCGTGGCTTGAACTTGCACAGGTTGCTCACCTAACCAGGTATTGAAGATCGCGATATCATGAATCGCTAAATCCCACAGCGCATCGACATCCTGACGCACGGGTCCTAGATTCGTCCGAGCCGCGTAGCCATAGCGCAATTCTCCTAAACATCCCGATTGCACTACCGCTTTACCCTGCTCAACAGCCGGATGAAATAAATAGGTGTGATCTACCATCAACTGGCGCTGCTGTTGACGGGCTAAATCAGACAACTGTTGGCATTCAGCCGCATCGAGGGTCAACGGCTTTTCTGCTAGCACATGGAATCCTTGCTGTAAGGCGTCTTGAATCAGGGAATAATGAGTCACCGCCGGAGTCGCGATCACCACCGCATCGCATTCTATCTGGGAACGTATCGATTGCCAATTGTCTGCTAGAACTACATTGTCATTCAGTTTCAACCGTTCTTTAAGCTGAGTTAAGCGTTCCCTAGAGGAATCAACTACCGCTACCAGTTGAGCATCTGGATGTGACGCGAAATTCCGCACCAAATGCGTACCCCAGCGTCCTGCTCCCAATACGGCAATTTTAGTCTTCATAGCAATTTTGAATCTGTAGGGGCGGGTTTCACTATTATCGTTGTTTGTCACCCTAATGTCACTAAACCCGCCCCCTCTAAATTATGAATTACCGACCCAACAGATTAGTTGATCAATCACTAATCACCAATCACTTTAGCCAATGCTGCTTTAGCGGCGGCTTGTTCTGCCGCTTTTTTAGAGCGCCCTTGTCCTTCACCCAATTGTTGACCTTGAAACCAAACTTGGGCAGTAAAACGATTCTCGTCTCCCTCAATGGGATTGGTTTCGGTAAGGCGATATTCGGGTAACGATTTATAGTGAGCTTGAGTCCATTCTTGGAGAGCATCTTTATAGTTTTGGCGGGCAGGATCTTTAAGAATGTCTTCAGTCAATCGCTGAAAATGAGGATCAAGCCAAGGACGAATTAATTCTAAGGTATGGGTACTCAGATAGAGTGCGCCGACTATCGCTTCAAAGGCGTCAGCCAGCCGTGACATCTCACCCCTCGGATCAGCCGCCGCGCTGGGAGCCAGGAGCAAATATCGCTCCAGTCCATACTCTTGAGCCAATTGAGCCAAGACGCGATCGCTCACTAATACGGAACGAATTGCCGCAAAGTCACCCACGGAAGCGTTGGGATAGGTTTCAAATAATAACTCTGAAGCAGCCATTCGCACCACCGCATCCCCGACAAACTCCAACTGATCATAGTTCACATCACGGGACATACTGGGGTGAGTCAGCGCCAAGTCAAGCTTATCCCATTGAACAGGCGCATTATCCAGTAATCCGAGCTTTTGCACTAATTTTTGCAGTTGTTTGTGTCGTCTGGAGTCAATGGTCATCGAAAAAGCGGATTGGTAAGGGGATAGACGGAACCCCCTGTCATTTATGTATGGGGAGGATTCCATGAATAAGGGCGGGTTTTGTTGTTCAGTTACTAGTGACAAGCTAGCTTGAGTCCCTAAACCCGCCCCTACAATAAACTTATGACTAGAAGGGAGAGAGTCGGACGTAAGCCGGGTTCTGTTCTCCTATATCACTAGGAGGGTGGTTATCTATCTGGGACGCCTGTTACCAGACGCCTCTAGCGGCTCTTTAAGCAGGAACTGGTAAAAGACCAACCGTAGTTCCTAACGACCTTGCACCCAACCGGGGTTTACCGAGCCAGCACCTCTCGATGCTGCTGGTGCGCTCTTACCGCACCTTTGCACCCTTACCAATTCATCTTATGTCCTTTGTCTTATGTCCTTGGTTATAGACATACGACTGGTGACTGATGACGAATTGGCGGTATGTTTCTGTGGCACTATCCTCACGGTCACCCGCACTGGGCGTTACCCAGCAAGTTTGGTCTTTCGGGAGCCCGGACTTTCCTCAGATTCACCACTAGGGTGAATCCGCAACCACCTGCGCCGACTCTCTCCTTAGTGATCTATTTTAATCGCCGTGGGCTATTTATTGGGGCGGAACACCGTAATTATTTGGGTTGTAAGGCGAGAACCAGTGCTTTTTGCCAGGACAGATTTTTGGCGATGAACTGACAGCGTAGGTTGCAGGTACGTCCTTTTGTATTTGCTTCCGATATCTTTAGGAATAAACGCAAGTAAAAATAGTCGTTTTTGTCAGCCGCTGCTTGTAGGTTTTTAGGGGAAACAAGAGGAGAACCTATCTTTTCATCGCTAATCTCTTCTTTTAGGGTTTGACCCGGAAGAATTGTACTTGGTGATTGAGAAGCTGCCTCATTTTTGCCGGGAATTACGCGGATGGCTCGCCGAATGCGCTTATCGAAATCACTGATAAAACACTGTTTCCAATCAATTTCAACGAAAACATCTTTGGATTTATTTTCAATACTCATGGATAATCGTTTCAGTTCATCCAATTCGTATTTATCGGCAAAGGAAAATTTTACGACTAGAAAGTTCTGTAGCTGATATTTTGACAACTCTTGATTTAGATGAGCCGCATCGGTTTCAAATTTCACCAGCTTATCTAAGGACTGAAAGGCTTGGTTAAAAACTAAGGCAACAACAATAAAATAAACGGTTAAAACTAATATATTTCGGGCTAATTCTGTCGCAAAATCCATAAACCCCAAGACTCCTAATTAATACACAAAAGCAAGTAAATCCATGATCTGTTATTAGTCGTCAGCACTCAACCTTAATCATGTTTGGCAAAGCGAGAATCCTCGAACCAGCCGCGACGCCAGAAAAAGAAGCATAAAGACGCCGCGATCGCGATCATCACGCCCCAACAGACAAAGTATCCCCAACGCCAGGTTAATTCGGGCATATATTGGAAGTTCATCCCATAAACTCCAGCGATAAAGGTGATGGGAATGAAAACCGTTGACATTACGGTCAAGACTTTCATCACCTCATTCATTTTATTGCTGACGGAGGACAAGTAAACATCCATCAAACCCGACGCCAATTCCCGATAGGTTTCTACCATATCCAACACCTGAATCGTGTGGTCATAACAGTCCCGCAGATAAATGCGAACATCTGAACTAATCAAATGGCTACCGTCGCGAATTAATGCATTAATCGCACTGCGTTGGGGCCAAATTGAACGGCGTAATGCCAGTAATTCCCGCCGAACCTGGTAAATTTTCTCCAGGGTTTGGTGATTAGGGTTGAGAATCACTTCATCCTCTAATGCTTCGATGCGTTCCCCATAGTCTTCCAGCACTGGAAAAAACCCATCAATGATCGCATCCAAGAGCGTATACGCCAGATAATCCGCACCCGCTTGCCGTATTTTACCTTTATGTCCCCGAATTCGAGCGCGTACTGGTTCAAAACAATCCCGTTCTGGTTCCTCCTGAAACGTTAGCAAATAGGATTTCCCTAAGACAAAACTCACTTGCTCAATCCAAAACCCATCTTCTGTGGGTTTAGGCATGACCATCTGGGCTATAATTAATAACTGGTCGCTGTAATCCTCCACTTTGGGACGCTGCGGAACATTAACCACATCCTCCAATAGCAAGGGATGTAACCCCACAATTCGCCCCAAGCCTAATAAAATATCTTCACTACCTAACCCCTGAATATCCAGCCAAGATACGGAATCGCTTGTCAGATAAGGAGTACAGGCGTCTGCGGTTAAATTGGTTACCCGATTGGCGTGACTTTCATCGTAGTCAATCAGAACGATGAATGACGGACAAGCATCCTCATCAATGCTTAAGGTTCCCGGTAAACTCCCCGGCTCATCATAGAAATACTCAAATAGATCTTCGTCATCATCGTCATCATTGGATCTTGTGGCTAACTTGCTCCCTGGAAAATGTCGTTGTGTCATTTAGCGCTCCTTTTTATACTTAGGATAAGGATTATTCCATAACTTGGCACAAATTTATTTTAATCCATTCAACTTCTTGTTTTAATCCATCAGTGTGCATCCAACCAACATATCCAGCAAATTTACAGTTATCTTGATCATCACAAACATAAACATGATGAACTTGAACCGGATTGACAATGAGATATAGGGTTCCACTTCTATCTGGAAAATTGAGCGACTGTAAACTTCTGTCGATCGGACTATCATCCAACATTTTTTTGGTCATGCCGGGGACTTTATTTAAACGTTCAATCACATCTCGGATAATCCCTTGACTTCCCAGAATATTAGACGTAATTATATTAGCAGTTTGAGAACAATGCCAATAAGAACCATGAGCATCAGCGACACCTAATGCAAGTGCTGCTTCAAATTGACCAACAGCACGGGCAACTTTTTCAGCTAGATTAGCATCAGTCGAGATATATTCATCTCGAAAAAAGATGTTATCAGAGGGGTGGAAATTTAAGCTTGATCGCAGCGGATAAGCAACCAAATCTGAGGAATGAATGATATTCCGCCATCTTAGCGCTTGGTTTTGATCACGATTTGCAAATTGTTTAAGTTTATCTGGACTAACCTCTAACATCATATTCAAGAACAAAATCGGTGATCCCATGGTTGTGATGCTTTTGAGATGTACTTTTCTCCTTGGTTCAGATTGGCTCAAGCCATGAATCATAGCTCGAATATCATGAGCTGGGTCTTCAGTGCTGAATCTATCGGAAAATAAGATATCCCACAGGATAACACTTCCCAGCGAGTGAGTAATAATATGGAGTTCTGTTTCTTCAGGATTTTTAGTCAGAAAATCGGCTAGCTGTTGGAAAATCAGCTTTCTGATAGCAACACCCCGTTCAGGATTTAGGTAACTTAAAAAATCTCCGCCGAACTCCGATAGAAATCCTTCGCGAAATTCTCGATAGCGGAAAATATCATCTGGGCTAGTTTGGGGATACTCTTTCTTAAGTTCCTGCAAGTCTTGATGAATACAGTTCCATATCTTGCCAACATCTTTTAGGACATTTGCCCAAAAACAAGAATAAAAATGGGGACGAGATTGTCCTATTTGGTCAAACTCTTCCTGAATAAGACGTTGTAGTGGATCGGCATATCTGACGTTGGATGTGGCAACACCGTGAATAAAAAATACGAGCATAGTTTAATCCTTATCTGTGATTGCCTGATCCAGTGTTACCCAAAAAATAAGCGATCGGCAAGTCTCAAACTGTGGACGTCTGCTCCTACAAATCCGCTGTAGGGGCGAGTTTAGCCGTTCACTTGGGATACTGTCGATAACATGTATATAAAAACCCGCTCTCTAATCTGTTCGTCGGTCAATAAATATAATCTTATTCATAACGTTTATAGACAGGGACCCAAAAAATAGGCGATCGGTAAGTCTCAAACTGTGGGCATCTGCTCCTACAAATCCGCTGTCGGGGCGGGTTTAGCCGTTCACTTGGGATACTGTCGATAACATGTATGTCAAAACCCGCTCTCTAATCCGTTCGTCGGTCAATAAATATAATCTTATTCATAACATTTATAGGCAGGGCGGGTTTTGTATTCCAGTTAGTATGAACTATCAAAGTTAATCCCTAAACCCGCCCCTACACATTAACTTAATCAATCATGGATTGATAATTATCTGATCAAAAACCTTTCTCTAATCTGTTCGTCGGTCAATAAATATAATCTTATTCATGACATTGATAGGCAGGGCGGGTTTTGTATTCCAGTTAATATGAATGATCAAAGTTAATCCCTAAACCCGCCCCTACACATTAATGTAACCAATCTTGCATGTCTAATTACCTCTTCCCCAATCACCAATCAAAAAGCAGATCAAAATGAGGAACCGGGTTGTTTAAGAAATGTCACTTCTTCCGGTGTACTTTCTCGACCTAGAATCGGGTTACGATGGGGAAATCGCCCAAAACGTTCAATTACCTTGAGATGGCGATAGGCGTAATCAATCGTACTGGCACTATCTGGATCATGTTTCAGTGTGGAAAATAACTCAACACACCGACGCTGGTGTGCTAAGTTCTCACTATGTTCATAAGGCATATAAATAAACCAGCGCTGTACCGGAAGCATTTGTTGGTCAAAACCCTGTGACACCGCATGTTGGGCGATGGTTAAGGCTTGAGAGTCAGTCGCAAAGGCTTGAGGTTGACCCCGAAACATATTGCGGGAAAATTGATCTAACAGTAGAATCAGTGCCAGACAGCTATAAGGCGATTCCTGCCAGTGGTTGAGTTGACCCGTCGCCGCTTGTTGATACTCGTCCAAAAAGCGCGATCGCACCTCTTCATCAAAGGCTAAATTTTTGGTAAACCAAGCCTGACGCGGTTTCCCATACCCTGGGTGATCTGGCTCTCCAAACCAAAATGCTAAAATTTTGTCCTTTGTCATTTGTCATTCGTCATAACCCTGTAGGGGCAACCTGCTGGCACCAATATCATAGTACCAATCCACTCAATTGGGTCGGATCACCCTCTCCTCAACGTTCCCTGACATTCTCCCAATGGGGTGAAGAACGCGATCGCAACCGAGAATGAGTCAACGAAGCCATGAGTTAAGCTAGGAGTAAGTAGATATAGGTTTCTAGTTGGTTGCTCCTCATCCCCTATAGCAACTGCAACCAGAATCTCTTTCTCCAAGCTGTGTCATCATTAAACCATTAAACAGTATTGCTATGCCCCCTAAACAAGAAAAGAAGGGATGTGGATGTGCTTCTATTCCATTTTCATTAATCCTCGTTTTGTTCGGTGCTGGTTATTGGGGATTTATGCAGCGAGACACTCTACTGGCTCATCTCAATATCAGCCAATTTTTGCCAAATAATCAACAAAATCAGCAACAACCCACTCCATCGAATCCTCAACCCCCAACCCCGACTAATGTGATTCCTACTCCTAGTCCAAGCGCATCGGTTGCTGTTTCTCCCGTAGAATCCGCTAGTCCGACTAAGACACCAACACCCAATCCCCAAGCTTCATCATTACCCACCACCCCCAAACCATCCCCATCCCCTCAAACGCCTTGGCAAAAAAAGGAAATCCGGGGAATTTATTTAAGTCGGTATCAAGCCACGAATAATGCGACCGAAAAAATGATTCGTGAACGAGTCCGTTATTATCGCGCTCAAGGAATCAATACCATTATTCATGGAGTATGGGGAAATGGTTGCACCATGTATCCCAGTGAGATAATGCAGCAAACTTTCGGATACAACAGTTGTCCCAATCAGTTTCAAGACCAATGGTTAGAGTGGTTGATTGATGAGGCGCATAAGCAGGGAATGGAAGTTCACGCCTATTTTGAGAAGGGAATTAAAATTGACAAAAATAGTCCAATTTTTGACCGAGCGATCGCTCAACGATGGATTGTGCCTGGGGTGGATAAAACCTACGCAGGAATTGACCACTATTTATTGGATGTAGAACTGCCAGAGGTGGCGAACTTTTTCAAAAAGATATTAGTTGAGTTTGTGCAAAAGTACCCGACTATTGATGCTGTGCAGTGGGATGATTACCTAGGCTATCATGCTGACTTACCTGGAAAAATCGATCGCACGACCCATTTGACGAATTTTGTCCAGCAAATGATCGCTGACATGAAGAAAGCTAACCCAGCCGTGAGTTTTGACCTTTGCCATCATAATCCTTATTGGAGTAAACGCTATTTTGCGGCAGATTGGAAAAACTGGGATGTCGATCGAGCTTTTATTCAAATCTATAACGACGACAATTTTGAGAAAGAGCTAGACTATGCCGAAAATTATGCAGGAGTTTCCATTTCTGATCAGCAGTTGTATCGTTTAAAAGAACTGGTGAATAACAGCGAAATAAAGAGCATTTTAGTGTTTCCCTCATCGGGGAAACCTGAAGAGGCGGCGGCTTCTATCAAAAAGTTTACTTCTATAAATCAATAACCGCCTCAAGCTAGAGGTTCAGAGAAATAAGATATAGTGCATAATGGCAGATGTTTCTGCCTCTGTGCTAACGGCAGCCATGTTCCAGACATGCCATGGTATGTCTGAGAACTCCAAGATACAGTTAAAAGGGAAAATTGAACTAGAGGTAGGAGATAATGAAAGACTTTTTGCAAAACATTAGCCGATATCCCCGTTACCTGATTAGTATATCCTTGGGCATCTTCTTTGCCTTATTTGAACGCTTTAAGCCAGTCCTGAGTAATCCAGTCAGTGCGATCGCGCTCGTGGGTTTGGTCGTGGGGACGTTTCTGTTCCTAGTTTTCACCCTCCGTGCCATGCTAGGACTGAATCCAGTTTAGGAGATTAGGGAGTGAGGGAGCTGGGGGAGCTGGGGAAGCTGGGGAAGCTGGGGAAGCATGTAGAGACGTAGCATGCTACGTCTGGGAGCTGGGGAAGCTGAGGGAGCGGATTACAAATGACAAATGACGTAGCTTGCTTCTCGCGAAGCGAGTATGACGAATGACTACTTAGTAAAGGGGGCGTTATGGCTACAAATCGCCGTGTGTCTAGGGTTTCCTCGCTGATTCAGCAGGAAGTCAGTCAAATGTTATTGCACGATATCAAAGATGACCGTGTTGGTGCTGGAATGGTCAGTGTTACTGATGTCGATGTTTCGGGTGACTTGCAACATGCCAAAATTTATGTCTCAATCTACGGCACTGAAGAGGCAAAATCGGAAACGATGGCAGGTTTACAATCAGCGACAGGTTTTGTCCGCCGCGAATTAGGTCGGCGGGTGCGCTTGCGTCGTACCCCAGAGGTCGTCTTTATTGAAGATCGAGGCTTAGAACGTGGCGCTCGTATGTTGACACTATTGAATCAACTCTCACAAGAACGTCGCCGTAAGGGACTCGATGATCAGTTTGAGGCAGAAAACGAGTGATATCATGTCCGTCTAACTTGCCACCTTGCTCAACCAAACATGATATGAATTCCTTACCCGATATTCAGTCTCTCTCCTTGGCGCAACAGGTAGCGCAGATGGTGGTGGTGCGGGCGTCTGGCTACCTGTTTGACCACCAAATTCAGTATCCGGCTTGGGAACCTCCAGCCGCTAAATTGCAGCATTGGATACAGGATTGGGGCGTGGGCGGTGTGATTTTACTGGGTGCGAGTGCTGGAGAACTGGCGCTGCGATCGCGACAATTACAAGAGTATGCCCCAATTCCCTTATTGATTGCCGCTGATATTGAAGAAGGAGTCGGTCAACGCTTTGCGGGGGCGACTTCGTTTCCGCCACCGATGGCAATGGGGGCGATTGCCTGTGAGAATCTGGATCAAGCCCAATACTATGCTCTAAAAAAGGGGGCAATTACGGCTCAAGAAGCCTTAGCGATTGGGATTAACTGGATTCTCGCACCTGTCGTTGATGTGAATAATAACCCGCAAAACCCGGTAATTAATGTGCGGGCGTTTGCGGATACGCCGGAAACGGTGAGTCAGTTGGCTTGTCAGTTTATCCGGGGGACACAAGACTATCCAGTATTAACGACGGCGAAACATTTCCCTGGTCATGGGGATACGGCGATCGATTCTCATTTAAATTTACCGATATTATCTCATTCGCGATCGCGATTAGCCGAGATCGAGTTTCCCCCGTTTCAAGCGGCGATGGCGGCGGGTGTGGATGCGGTGATGACGGCTCATCTGTTGATCCCTAGCTTGGATGAGCAATTTCCAGCGACGTTATCGGAAAAAGTTTTAACCCAAGTGCTGCGCCAAGAGTTGGGGTTTGAAGGGTTGATTGTCACCGATGCTTTAATTATGGGTGCGATCGCCAATCGTTATGGCGCAACGGAAGCCCCGGTAAAAGCGGTGGAAGCGGGGGCGGATATTTTACTTATGCCCGTTAACCCAGAAACAACGATTCAAGCCATCTGTGAGGCGGTAACGGCGGGACGAATTTCCCGCGATCGCATTCTGGCATCTGTTGAACGAATTTGGCAGGCGAAGACAAAAATTAATGCAGGTGCAGAAGTACCAGTACGCCAGAGTGAGCCATCTCAACCGTTATCATTTCTGAATCATCTGGCTCAACCGACGGCGATGCAGACGGTTACTCAGATCCTCCGCGATTCTCAACAGGTTGGCGGTTCCCTTCCCCTGCGCTCAAAACCCCTTGCCAATAGCTCCCAGGGACGTAACTTAATTATTGTGGATGATCTTCTCACCTGTGATGTTTTGGGGCGAAATGCTCCAGCCGTGACTATCCCTCAACAGTTTGGCTACCAACTGCAATGGGTGGATCGCCATACGCCAGGGATATCCAGGGAGGAGAATGATCGGCTAATTCCCACGCTGCTACAGCTTTTTATTCGCGGTAATCCGTTTCGGAATACGGCTGGGTTAACCGCCGTGGCGACGGATTGGCTACAACACTTATTAAAAAATCAAATATTAGAGGCATTGGTGATTTATGGTAGCCCCTACACCCTAGAACAGTTCCTACCCCATCTCCCCGCCCAAACGCCTTATGTTTACTCCTACGGACAGATGCCAGAGGCGCAGGCGATCGCACTTAAGGTATTATTTGATCAGATTGAATCTGGTTATGGGTTAACAGAATTTATTTAAGTTTTATTAATTGGTTTGCCGCGATCCCGATCCCTTTCTCAGAGACGGTATGAGTGTCAATTCTCTAAATTAACCGCATGACTAGGGTTTCAGCCTGTAATCGGTAGCTAGCCGACGGGGATATAATTTTTATCTTTGGTAATTTTTATTCATAAATTGAATAAATTTGTAACCTCCTATACGGAACGAGATACCTTTTCAGGCTAGCCAAATTCGTTTATAGTTAGAACGTAGTACGATGTTTAGTCAGGATGGTATCTATGAGTCCGATGAGTCTGCAAACTGTTCCCTCTACTCCCTCTGCTCCCTCTGCTCCCTCTACTCCCTCGATTCGATATTCCATTGATGTGATTCAAGAAGAAGCACGTCAACTCGTGGAGAAAGGAGTAGTCAGCCGTCAGCAACCCATCTACGTTCTCTGTCAATACATTCCCGCTCGCGAATGGGTTTGTGTCGAATGCGAACTAGAGCTGTGCGATTTCTTGCTGAGAGACCGTATTGGTGATTTAATTGGTTCCGAAGAATGGGAAAATGATTAGATAGCCTCAGTTGAAAAGGATTTTGGCTCGGCGCTTATATATAGGGAGTTGGAAAAATTTGCTCCGTAAACGAACGTTTACGGTTCGTTGTCATTGGTTGTGTCATTGATGAATTGCCGAGTCAAGGACAAGTACGGATTTAGTGTGGCAAACCCTTTCCTCATTAGGCTTCAGCCCTAGCTATTGCTCCTGATACAACCCTTAAAAAAGGAGACCGCTTAACAAAGCACCAGTGTAATTGCATATTAAAATTTGAATAACCGAAAAATAGTAGGGGCGCATAGACATGCGCCCTTACTAACTTCTGAAAACTGATCCCCTAACTAGAGCTTGCTGCACAACTCCCAAACCCTTAGCTATCGATGCTTTGAGTGGCATTGATATTTGCTCCTGTTCAAGGAAAAAGGGTTAAACCCTTTGAAACCCTTGCACCGCTATCAGGGAAAATGTACTATTGCTCCCCCTGCTTCCCCAGCTCCCCCTGCTTCCCCAGCTCCCCCAGCTCCCCCAGCTCCCCCTGCTTCCTAACGCCACAGCAAGACTGATTCAGCAGCCCCTACTTATTATTGGTTCGAGTCGGGATTACGCATCTGCTCCAACTCAGTGCGGATCAGAGCAATTTGCACCGTCAGTTCTTCAAGTTCTTGTTGGGTACTTCTAGACGTGGTTCCCGTTGGTGGGGTTGAACCGCTATCGCCAGATGTTGATGGTGTAGCTGAGTCTGTTGGTTGGTTCATTTGGCTGAACATCTGTCCAATCAAGCGTTGAGCCTCTTGCTCGGTTTTCTCGCCTTTTTTCGAGAACTCAGCAACCTGTTGGTTGAAGTCTAAGTTGAGCAAGGACAGATTTTCTTCCCGCTTTTGCTGATCCTGGAGGCTTTCGATCAGGGAAGTGGTAGCCCCCAACGATACACGAAAGCCAGTTTGTAAAACGTCTTGGATATTGTTAGAACTCATAATTTTGTACTTGGCACGGGCATATTCTGCTGGGAAAGCCCCTTAAGCCCTAAAATTCGGACTAAGATCTAAAACCCTTGCCTATTTTACAATATGTAAAGCTGTCCTGCCTGAACTCGTCATCCAACTTGCTCTAGATACTGATTGACATCCTCAATCACCCGAGTCAGTTCAGCTTCCGTACTCAAACGGATGCGTTCATCCCGCAGTGTGATCAGAACTTTAGCCGCAAAGGGACTGGGGTAAATATTGGGATTGCAGAAAATTTCCAAGAAAACATCCCCAGTATATTGGTACTCTATTGGTTTTTGCGGACTAGGCTTGCTGGTACTGCCTGGGGCTTGAGCCGTAGCTTTTAAAGTTTGTACAAGTTGGGCGAGTGCCTTTTGTAAGTTTTGGGCAGCTTCCGGCGTAAATTTGAATGATACAGACCCTTGAGCCAGATTGAGGGTGAGTTGAGCTGGAACCATGAGCAATAAATCTTAATAACGAGCGCTTACTGATAGAAGATGGTAATTGAGTCCCTCCGAAAATCTACCAAAGAATGAGACGTTTTGGCACACAATTCCTAGAAAAGCTCTCAAGAAGCCGACAAAAATTTAGGGAGCTTAGAGAATTAAAAGCATTAAAGGACAAGGGTTTGAGTCATTTTCCTGACTAAACTAAGGATAGGGGAAATTCCTTATCGAGGGGCAACCATAATGCCAGCCGACAAACGTGCTGAAGTTCGCAAGGTTTTGCTGATTACCCTGCTGTTGAATGTATTCGTGATGGCATTGAAAGCCATTGTCGGCATTTTAACCGGGTCTTTGAGCTTACAAGCTGATGCGTTACACAGTGTCACCGATAGTGCCAATAATGTTTTGGGTTTAGTGGCGAATCGATTTTCGTCTCCTCATCCCGATCGCGAACATCCCTATGGTCATCAGAAGTTTGAAGCCGTAGGCGCTTTGGGGATTGCGGCGTTTTTAGGCATTGCTTGTTTGGAAATTCTCAAAGGCACCATCGAGAGGATTATGGATGGTTTGACACCAATCACAATTTCTGGGTTGGAGTTGTGGTTACTGGTGATTGTCTTAGGCGTGAACATTTTCGTCACCTTCTATGAAAGAAATGTGGGGAAGCGGGTGGGAAGTGCGATTTTGATAGCGGATGCTCAACACACGATGAGTGATGTCTGGGTCACGATTACAGTTTTAGCGGGATTGATTGGTATCTGGCAAGGACGAGTGTGGAATCTGCCCCAACTCCAATGGTTAGATGTGATTCTTGCCTTTCCTGTCGCCCTGTTAGTCTTTCGCAGTGGCTGGGAAGTGTTAACCGATAACTTACCCTGGTTAGTCGATAAAGTCGCGATCGCACCCGAAGCAATTCAAGGGATTGTTATCCAAGTTCCTGGAGTCATCAACTGCCATGATATCGCCTCTCGTGGCGTCTTGGGGCGTCAAGTCTTCATTGAAATGCATCTGATTGTTGATGCTAAAGACGTGGAAACCGCCCACCAAATTACCGAGGCTGTGGAGGATCGATTAGAAGAACGCTTTAATCCAGTGCGCGTGTTGATTCATGTCGAACCTCCAGCTTACGAGTCGGATCGGATTACCTTTTAACCCCTCAGAAGCCCTGGAAAAAGCCTGACTTTTCCACAGATATTGCTACTTTTCCACAGAAACTCGTTAGTTTTCCACAAAAGATCAGGAATTGTTAATCCCAATGTTTACTCTTCTTAACTAGAAGAGACGTTCCGGCAGAACGTCTCTACCACAGTTGGTTTGTCCTTAGCGATATGTATCCTGCTATAGAAGAGTGTTACTGAAATGATCCTTTAAGCCGATACCTGTTTAGTCATCTCGTCGCTGGTGGCTGAGGAGGCTTCTGCCAGACGTTTTTCCTTATCCCGCTTCCGTTTTTTCGCGTATAGTTGAATCGATGCTGCCATCGCAATCACCAGAGCAAAGATGCCCCAAGCAGTAATATCCGTGGGTAAACTATTCTTAAATACAGCCAGTAAAACAATCGCCACGAGTAGGACAGTGGGGGCTTCATTGAGGGCGCGGAACTGCTGACCCGTCCATTGACAGTCTCCAGAGGCTAACCGTCGCATCAACCGACCACAGTAAAAATGATACGCCAGCAAGACTAAGACGAACCCCAGCTTCGCGTGCATCCAACCGGATTTTAAAACCTCTGGTTCAGTCGTGAGTAGACCAATTGCCATGGCAACCGTCACCACCATTCCCGGTGTGGTAATGATGTTGTAGAGCCGTTTCTCCATGATTTGGTATTGATTTTTCAGAATCGTTTGCGCGGGTTCTGCTTCCTGAGAAGCTTCTGCGTGATAGACAAAAAGACGCACCAGGTAGAATAACCCAGCAAACCAGACAACAATGCCAATTAAGTGAAATGCCTTATACCAGAAGTAAGCCATAAATTATGCCGTTACAATTACTAATTCCTTATTTTAAGATGGATTATGACTGAAGGGGACGAGTACAGTAGAGAACTAAAAGGGTAAACAGTCCCACACCAGCCACATATTTCATCAAATCTGGAACCAGAGGACTCGGTGAGAAAAAACCTTCAATGATCCCAGCAATAATTAGCATCGGCACAATGCCAAAGACTAATTGGGCGGCTTGAGACCCATACACTTTAATCGCATCCACCCGACGATAGTGTCCAGGAAACAGAATTCCGCGACCGATTAACAAGCCAGCACCCCCGGCGAGGAAAATGGCGGGAAGTTCCAGGGAACCATGGGGGAAGACAAACGCCCAGAAGGGATACGCCAAATTATTTTGACCGACTAAGGTGGCGACAGCACCAATATGCAATCCGTTGAATGCCATCAGGAAGATCGTATAAGCACCCGCCGTAATGCCACCCGCAACCGCGCCAAAGGAGACACGGATATTGTTAATCATAATATTGCTAGAGGCTAAGGGTTCAATACCCACAATCGAACCCATCCATAATTCTCCGCGATCGCGCACCTTCTCGATCAAATGATCCGGAACCACCAGGGACATGAATACCGGATCAGTCCAAGCCAACCACCACGCCACCAGCGCCGCCCCTAAAAAAATCCCTGTAGCGATGGCGGTGTAACCCCAGGTGCGCTGCACCATCTCTGGAAACCCCCGACGGCAAAACTGCCACACCGCTTGCCATTCCTGACGTCGAGATCCTTGATAAATTTGGTTATAGCCGCGAGAAGTCAACCGTTGTAAATCTTGCACCAGGATCGTTCCCACCTGGTTGGTTCTTGCCCGGGCTAAATCCGCCGATACCGAACGATATAAACTTGCCAGTTCCCGGATTTCCCCCGCATGTAATGACTTTAACCCTTTTTTTTCCACTTGCCGCAACAGAGTATCCAACCGCTTCCAATTGGGTTCCCGCCGCGCAATCCAACGTTGAATATTCATGAAATTTCACTGAAGATTCTGCCTAACTTAGCTTAAGATAGCTTTAAATTCAGCATTTCACCGATCAGGAGATGTTTAGCCAATGTCCCAGAATCCCGACCCCCGTCAACAGATAGTACCCCTGAGTGTGGGTAATGTGGTTAGCGCTGGCTTGCGGCTGTATCGCGATCACCTGAAAGTCTATTTTGGTATTGCTTGCCGAGCAACGTTGTGGGCGTTATTGCCATTTGTCGTCCTAATTCCTATTCCTCTGGTGTTAATTTCTGATCAAGCAAATCCAGCCATTTTAGGATTACTGATTCCGGCGGGTTTAGTCCTGTTTTTTTATGGCATGGCTAAATATATGGTCAATTCGGCGCTTATTTCACGATTAGCCTTTTGTGAATTAACCAATCAACCCGAAAGCGCTAGAGATGCTCGCCGTCAAGTCAGTCCTAAACTCTGGATTTTTTTACGGGCTTATCTCCTGTTTTTACTTTTAAATTTTGGTATATGGATTGGCTTCTATCTCATTGCTTTAGTTCTGGGTATCCTGGGTGGATTTCTGGCGGTTTCCGTACAGGATAATATGGCAATATTAGTCGTTTTAGGATTGGTAGCCATTATACTATTCGGCATAGCATTAAGTCTAATTATCCGAATTTTCACAAGGTTATTTATGTATGAAGTCCCCTTGGCTATAGAAGAAAATATAACGGCAAGTAAAACTATCCAACGGAGTTGGAGTTTGACTAAAAATCATGTGGGGAGAGTTTTCTTGGCGTTAACTGTTGCCTTTTTAATTTCAATCCCTATCTATATTATTGTTCAAATCATTGTCAGTATACTTCAGGGGGTTTTATTGACGGTTTTAGCGGCAGATCCAACGTCAGTGGGGTTTCAAATACTTTCAATTATTGTGGGATATGTTTTGGGATTAGTAAGTGGTGCATTGCTCTTACCCTTCTGGCAAGCCATTAAAGCTGTGGTTTACTATGACCTCCGCAGTCGTCGAGAAGGTTTGGGAATGCAGCTACGCTAAACTGAATGGCACGCTCAATCAGCATTAATAAATAGCCTAAACCTAGGATATACCGTAGGGTGGGCATTGCCCACCAGCATACCAGTCAGTGGCATTCACGTTAAACTGATAAATTCTATTGACCATGCGATTTTTTAACCGAGTCACGCTGCAAACCCCAGAAAGCGTTGAACTGGAATTCACACTCGCCGGAATCGGCAATCGAGCCTATGCCCTGTTAATTGACTATATTGTCTGGGGATTAATTCTAATTATTTTCCTGATTGCTTGGGCATTTTTATCCATTCAATTTATTGGTGTTATTGAAGATTTAATCGGCAGTGAAACTCGGTTAGAGCTTTGGTTAGTTTCTATCCAACTCTTACTTTACTTTTTTATCTATGTCGGTTACTTTGTTTTCTTTGAAACCTTATGGCAAGGGCAAACGCCAGGAAAGCGCTATGTGAAAATTCGCGTCATTCGCGATGATGGCAGACCTGTGAGACTTCAACAAGCTACTTTACGAGCTTTACTACGACCCGTTGATGATTTATTTTTTCTGGGAGTATTTTTCATCGCCTTAGGAAAACGCGAAAAGCGGATTGGAGATTGGGTTGCTGGAACCTTAGTGATTCAGGAAGAACAACCCCTTACCGCTGCCAACTTTTCGGTATCGGAATCAGCCACAACTCTGGCAAATCAACTCCAGACTCAAGCTGATTTATCTCGCTTATTACCCGATGATTTCGCCGTCATTCGAGAGTACTTACAACGGCGTGGAGGGATGACAGCAGAAGCCCGCACGCAGTTAAGCCGACAATTGGCAACTCAGGTCAAAGGCATCATTTCCCTGGAAAATGTCCCTCAAAAGGTGACGGAAAATGTCTTTCTGGAAGCCGTGTATCTAGCCTATCAGCAGCAATCTGGGACTGATTCTGATAGTTACTATCGATAATCAACTGAAAAGCAGTGATCCAGATCATTGCCAGCCAAGGGCTGAACTCAAGCCAATCGCCACCGCGATCACTCAAACTGGGAATACTCGATCGGGTACTCGTGATAGACCTGGTGATAGAGTAAGCCTTTCAATGATCACCCGATTGCGATTATCCTAAAAAAGGAAGGGTGCAGGACTCTATCGAATCCAATGTCAGCAAGGAAGCGCTGATCACTTTGCTCACAAAGCGCTTTGACCGATACTGGGTGCTAGGATGCCATAGAGTGAATAAAGGCGCGAACAGCGAACATGGAGGGAATTCGTGATGCATTCAACACCGATTGATTGTTAGCTTGCCGAATTAGCAGCGACAATGAAGTTAGATTAATGTGCAAATTGCAGTCTCGTTGGATCAGATGGCTTACGCTGACAACCTAGATAAAACTCTCATGACCGATCTTATACTTAGTGGGCGCTACCGCGTTATTCGTCAGCTTGGGGCAGGTGGGTTTGGAACCACCTTTCTCTCAGAAGATCAACAATTACCAGGTCATCCTTGGTGTGTTGTCAAGCAACTGAAGCCAAAAACCACTGATCCGGCGATGTTGCAGACAGCAAGACGTTTATTTAATACCGAAGCCGAGGTTCTGTACAAATTAGGAAACCATGAGCAAATTCCACGACTGTTTGCTCACTTTGAAGAAAATCAAGAATTTTATTTAGTCCAAGAATTTATTGAAGGTGATAGTCTCTCTAAACTTTTACCCCAGGGTAAGCCATTAAAAGAAGCAATGGTTATTCGGCTATTACAAGAGATTTTAAGGATTCTGGAATTTGTTCACCAGCATCAAGTGATTCACCGAGATCTTAAACCTGCCAATATCATCAAACGCAAATCCGATAATAAAATTGTTTTAATTGATTTTGGCGCGGTTAAACAAATCAGTACTCAACCCGTGGAAACCCATGAACCAACGGCGCTGACGATTGCTATTGGTTCAGCCGGGTATATGCCCAACGAACAATTAGCCGGAAAACCTCGCTTTAGCAGTGATATCTATGCGGTGGGGATGATTGGTCTCCAAGCATTGACCGGATTACACCCCAAACACTTGCCCCAAGACCCTGAAACCAGTGAATTTAGCTGGCGCAATCAACTGAATATTAGCCCAGGACTTGGTTATGTAATTGATAAAATGGTGCGCTATGACTTCCGTCAGCGTTACCGTTCCGTAACAGCCGTTCTGGCTGATCTGAATAATTTAAGTCATTACAATTCGGGTATCATTACATTCCCTTCCGGGAAAGGAACTCTTGGGCAACGGGGGAAAACCCAAGAGTCAAAATCGACCGATATGCCCACTCGGATGTTAAAGAAAACTAGCGGAGCAACGGGTCAGTCGGGCATGAGAAATTCTGCCCAATCGTTGACCGGAACCGGAGAAAATTCGGCAGCGACATCGCGCAAACATCCTCGAAATTCAGCGGTCAACAATCCCACATCAGAGACAAATCTTGATAACCAAGATGCTACGGCGCAATGGGATTATGCTCCGGACGCACCAACGCAGATTATCAAGGATGAATCGGAGGCGACTCCCCGGAGAGCGGTTGCGTCCAATTCCAATCCCTCTAAATCCTTCTCTCCAGCCAAAAAACCAATTCAGTCGAATTGGCTCAATCTGCTGAACGGGAAAAAAGCCAAATGGATAGCAGCCGTTGGCTTGCTGATTGTTGGAGTAGCGGTGACTCCTTTCTATGTGTATTGGCAACAGCGTCCGTTTTCTAATCAGGTTTCTTCTCCATCCCCAGACACCGCCAACGATAGCGAGTCAACTGTCTCAGAGAATCAAAACACCGCAAAATCTACTCTATCTCCCAATGAACCTCAACCGATCTTACCCACCCACACTATCCTGACACCTTCACCATTGCCCCCGATTGATTTAGCGGGAGAATTAGAGGCAAAATCGTTTATTAATTCGGTGAATAAAAGCCAACAAATTTTCTATTTACAACATGAAAAATTTGCCTCTAGCTTCGAGGAGTTGGCAATTCCCTTGCAATCAAAACCTGAATCTTACCAGTATCAGATCGTCTCCGCGAATCAACAGGAGGCGCTGGTTACGGCGCAAGCCAAAAAACCGGATTTAAGGAGTTATACCGGAGCAGTGTTTGTCACCGGAGAATCAACGAGTGATCAAATTTGTCAAACGAATCAACCGTCACAAACGCCTCCCAGTCAACCGGAAGTGGTGGAGAATAGTATTCAATGTCCAGCGGGTTCTTCACCACTATCCCAAAAAAGTAATCAGTCATAACAGGAATGTTGTTGAAGCTGGCTTTGTAGTAGGTACGAAGCGTGCCAGAAGCACGCTTCGTGCTTACTACAAACTAAAAATTAAATCGAGAGAAAACTATCAGCATACCTCCAGTCATAACCAAGGCTAAAGCGGCGGGAACGAGGGGTATCCAACCCCCTTGCAGGAAAAGAACCCAGCCGCTTCCGTATAAAATAGCGATCGCGACTCCGCCTCGAACCAGAAACCCTCGTGGTGAACGAGAAGTTTGGGCGAGTAGTCCGCCGATTAAAGACCAGCAGCAAATCCAGAGAATTTCAATGGGTTCTGACCACCACCAGATCAGGGGTCGCTGATCTAAAACAGCACCGAGAATTTGACTGATCATCTGGGCTTGAATTTCTATTCCGGTCAGGGTTTGAACGGTTTCTTGTCCTTTACTGTAGGGAGTTAGCCAACGATGATCGTTAAAACTGGGAGCGGTGGTACCAATTAGAACAATACGATTTTTTACCTGTTCAGGATTGAGTTGACCATTGAGAACGTCAGTGAGCGTAATTTTCTCAGCAATCTGATTCGTGGCGCGGTAATTGAGTAAGATTTGGTGACCACCCGAATCAATATTAGAATAGCCTCCGGTATTTTTTTCTAAGGTTTTAAATACGGTTGAGCCAAGCTGAAGATACCCGTCGGAATTCAGGTGTGACTCAATTCCTTGGGCAGCTAGGTAATGACCAGCAACCTGTATACTAAAAGCATATTGATTTTGACAGGGTGAGGCGTCAGTAACAGCGAGAAGATGACGACGCAGAATATCATCAGCATCCAGGAGAACATTATTAAATCCTTGTCGTTCCCCTGACACCTCCGGTGGCGGTACTACCCCAGGATTACCGTAATGGCAAATGGTAAACAAGCGATCGCTCTTTTGCATGGCTTGGGCTAATTGGGAATAATTAGGATCTACGGGGCGATCGCGATAAATGTCTAAGCCAATGGTTTGGGGTTGATAAGACTCTAATTTAGCCAGGAGTTGAGCCAAGGCGCGATCTGAGAGAGACGCACCCACTCGTTCTTCAGCGGGTTGAGCCTGAACGTCTTTTTCGGTAATCTCCACAATTAAGAGTCGTTCATCAGGTTCTTCCTGGGGTTGTAACCGCATCAGGTGATCAAATACTTGAAGTTCCCAAGACTCCAACCCACCGCGCGATCGCACTCCTAAAACCAGACTCGTCGCGATCGCACTGGCGGCGATCAGTACCATTAACCCAACCCACCACCACGGTTCTTTCCGCGAGTCTACAGGTAATACCATCCTCTTAGATGGAGGAATTGGGAAAATCGGAATCGCTTCTGGCGGATTGTTCCATGATTCCGGTTCAATCTCCTTGATATCTTGGGGTATTTTCGCCTTTTTGCTGGTTGCTTTGTCTACCCGGATTGGAGATGAGTTCAATGCGATTAGTTTAGCACTCACCCAATTTAAATCAAAGACGGATTTGTAGATAGGATTATAAACTCGTAAATAACCCTCTTGTTTGGTGACTATTCCCGATAGCCGTAATTCCATCTGTTCATCAGAATTTATTGCGGCAATTTTTCCATATTGGATAATTTTTTGGTATAATAATAGCAATCGTTCACTGTCACGAGCATTCCGCAAAATCCGATCGCGAATAGTTTTTAGATGCTCTGGATCATCATGGGCTTCCCAATGTTCGACAATCTGTTTTTGTACAAACTGTTCTACCCATTTGGGTTCTTCACCAGGGGGAATAGTGTCAACTCCCTGACTGTGATTGAAACCAGATTGAGCGATAAGCCAACAGAGTTTCTGGGTCAGAAAGGGTTGTCCTCCTGTCCAATATAATATTTCTTTTAACAGGGCTTGAGGATGATTAGATCGACCCATCAATCCGGCGACTAAAGCCCCACTTTCATGGAATTGGAAGCCTCTGAGTTCGATGGCGCGACCAATGTTAAAAGGAGTAGCATTTTTATCTGTGATTAAATCCGATGGCGTGGCTACGCCTAATAGAGCGAAAGTGAGGCGTTTATAGTCAGGTTTAGAGGCTCGCTTATCATAGCAGTGGCGGATTAGAGCAAAAAATTCATCGGTGAGGAAGGTTAAGCTGAGAATACTATCAATTTCATCGATAAAAATGACGATATTTTGGGAAATGTGCAGCAACAGGGTGTCGATGAATTCACTCAACCGTTGTACCGGGGAAAGATCCTCGCGATCGCGTAACCAATGGCGTCGATTGATCGGCAAGTCGAAACCACTGATCAGTTCTTGAATAATCCCACCGTACCATTGCTGTGCCGTAATTTGTTGGCTTCCAATTCCAGTCAGTTCAATCTCGGCACAGACAATTCCTTGGGCTTGTAGTTTGTCCATGGTACGGATTCGCAGCGAGGATTTACCCATTTGTCGGGAATTGAGAACATAGCAATATTCCCCGGCTAATAAGGCGTTAAATAAGTCGGAGTCTGCCTGTCGCACCACGTAGGTTGAAGAATCTGGGGGTAAACTGCCACCAATTTGATACCTGTACGTTGAGTTGAGTTCAGTATTCATTCAATGTCTCCTAAATACTGACGAAAATATAAACGATATAAATTACAATGCGGCTCTATTTGATTTCCTGATAGTTTGATCAATCCCAGGCTTTGGAGTTGATAGGCTGATATAGGTTCCAGTTGAATCGGGGGGGTTGCGGTTACCACCTGTTTAAATGCTGTAGCGAGTTCGGGATGCGATTGCAGATGTAACCAGTTTTCCCGCAAATGGCTCTTGTAGATGCCGGATTCCGTGGGGGCTTCTGCTAATAGCTGCTCTAGGGTAATTTCTGGATGATTTTTCAGGTGAGTAAAGGCTTGCTCCAAGAGATAGGGATGTCCCCCTACCATCTGCATTAGGGGTTGGATTAGACTCATATTTGGTTTGAGTTCATGGTATTGGGCAAAGGTTTGTACCTGTTCTGGGGTAAAATCGGATAGTTCTATGGGTAAGCCGACATTAAAGGGAGATTGATTAATATTTAAGCGGATGTACACATCGGTTGAATGGACAATAATTAATCGTAATTTTTTCCAGCGCTGGCGACTCCTGGCTTTTTCATGCCAGGAACGCAGGAGTCCAAAAAAGTCTGGCTCTTCTAGAGTAATTATGATAAATTACCTGTAAATAAAAACAAATAATTGAAATATTTTTACACTCAAAGTTGCTTTGAGTTCCTGCTGTACCTTGATTTGAGGTCAGCTTTTATGATATAAAGTATTCTGAAAA
>NZ_JAVJQP010000047.1:0-48749 GCF_040218875.1 Coleofasciculus sp. D1-CHI-01 | reverse complement strand
TTTGTAGGAAAGTTATCGGTTATGTTTTGATAGGTTAGTCCCTAAACCCGCCCCTACAGATTGGGTTTACGATAACGCAATTAATTTAGTCGGCGCAGGCGGACTTTGTTTGTGTAGCTGCGATTTCCAATCGCCAGGGCTGTCTAATCGCCAGGGCTGGGGGAGGGCGGGTTTTGTAGGAAAGTTATCGGTTATGTTTTGATAGGTTAGTTCCTCAACCCGCCCCTACAGATTGGGTTTACGATAACGCGATCGCATGTTTTCATCTGTTACATGTCAATTCTCACCATCGGCTGTGGGAAGGCAGTTATAGTTCCCCTTCTCCCTCGATGGGAGAAGGGGTTAGGGGATGAGGGTGAAATGGTTCGATGCGTGTGAGTACATAGCCTAAAAGCTTACTATCATTGGTGTTTACCTTAAGATATAACCCGATTGAGCCAGGGCTGGGGGAGGGCGGGTTTTGTACGAAAGTTATCGGTTATGTTTTGATATGTTAGTTCCTAAACCCGCCCCTACAGATGGCGTTTACGGGAAGCTATACCAACACCCGCCAGTGCGATTAAACCCATAATAGACGCAGGTTCAGGGACAGACTGAGAGGGATTGATTTGATCTCCTGTGACTAAAATATTATCAAACGACAATAACTCTGTGGATGCCGTCGTGTTAAGCTGCACTTTCACTTGTAATGTACTACCATCACCGATCGCTTGATTCACCGTTTGATTCGTGAAAAGTCCAGACTGGGTAATTAAGTCAGCCGCCAGAAACTCAACATCATCCAGTAAATAGGACACGATAAAGTAATCTTTTTGACCAATCGGGCTGTTGTCCTCATGTTCAAAACTGACATCACTGGCGAAAGTATCCAAGGATAACGCCAGGTTCGTAAATCCAGAAATATCGAGTTTTGGACTCAGCCACGCTGGAAATAAGGGATCAGGATTGCCCCCAGAGGTGCATCTTACATTCGGACAACCCGCGTTTGTATCACGAGCGGTGAAGGCTTCAGCCTCGACTCTGAAGTAATCGTTGGAGTCAAAGAGAGCCGCATCATGCAACTCAATCGACCAATCTACGCCAACTACGTCTGTAGCCGCTCCGCCTGTTGCTCCTTTGCCGTTTTGACCAGAGAAGTCTTCCGCATACAAGGTAAGGGCTTGTGCATTCTCAGAAACAAAGATTAAACCTAAGACTACACTTAAACTTGCCAATAAGGTTTTTTTCATAGCTTTTTAAGCATACTGATAACTGTATACTGATAAGTGTACTGTTATCTAGCGTAGAGTGATTACGTTTGGCAAAGCAAGGGGATTAACTTAACTTCATCAGTTTTTCATATAACCTCAACTAAACTATAAGGAAAGTATTACTTTAAATTATGCCCCAAATGTCCGGATTGAGTTAGTTTGGCGATAATATCTAGAATCGTTTCCAGGATTTCCTATTTTATTTAGGGAGTGTGTAAGTTTACACAAACTTAATGAAATGTCGGCTGGGTACAGTGTCTCGATTGCCTCCTCAAAAAGATGCCATTCCCAGCATCGTCATAAACGCCCAATAGGAAATCCATCCACTGACTAAAACCATCACCGGAACCAATAACGCGGCTGTCTTTTCTGAGAAATTGGCGATTTGCGTGCAACCACTATACAGCGTCAGAATCGTGTAGCAGCTAGTGAATACGGTGATCATCACCATGAGTTGACTCGGCAAATTGGACGAAATACCATTAGCGATCGCTAAAATAGTTAATGGCATCAATGTCGCGCCAGCCAGGAAACTATCCCCCGCCAAACTACCCGGATAACGCCGAATCAATCGCGCGATCGCACTCATCGCGACTAGAATGATAAACGGCATCATACCCACCCCAATTAACGGAACCAGGGAAATAGAAACCATATCCCGCCACCCTGTATAAATACCCCAGACAAAACAAGCATCAAAAATCGCCGCCAATAGGAATCCTACCACCATGGCGCGTTGAGCATCGAGACGGGCAAAACTGGGTAATAGCCCCCCCATGGGATTGAGTAAAAAAGACTTAATTGTAAATAGCGTGTCCCCTAGTAACCCTTTGAGATAACGGATAGGATTTCGTTTCCGGGAAACTCCCCCTTTTCCGGGTGTCTGTTGCAGAGTTCGCAACGTTTCCTGAACTAACCGATAGCCTGTTTTATCTCCTTGTTCACGTAACAATTGTGCCGCTTGGTGAAAATCCGCGATCGCGCTTTCAAATTCCTTCAAATCTTTATGGGCTAAACCTCGCTGATAATAAGCCTGAGCGTGAGTAGAATCATACGCGATCGCTTGAGTATAGGCATCAATCGCCGCCTGACTATATCCCAGTCGATAACGCGCTCTCCCTTGGTAATAATAAGCTGGGGCAAACTGAGAATTAATCCTTAATGCCTGATTACAATCTTGTAGTGTTTTCCTCGCATTTCCTAGTTTATAATGCGCGGCACCCCGTTCCACATAAGCGTCTACAAACTGAGGATTTAGGAAAATCGCTTGATTACAATCCTTAACCACCCCCTGATACTTTTTAGCCAACGCCTTACTAACTGCACGCACATAGAAATCTTGAGCCGTCATTGACTCAGTTTTAGGCGGATTAGACTGAGGTTGAACCTCTTGGTCATACTGACGCCGCTTTTCCTCATCCGACAGCACCTGATACGCCTCACAAATCACCTTAAATCGCTCCGTGGCGTCTGGATTATCAGGATGCAAATCTGGATGGTATTGACGCACAAGGCGACGATAAGCCTGTTTGATCTCCTGTTGGGTTGCGCCAGGAGAAATCTCCAGAATTTGATAGTAATTATGAGAATCCTGCATCTGATTTTGTAGAGACGTACCATGGCACGTCTGTCATAAAATGGCGTATTTAATCGATAACTTTACTACTGATATCGTTTCCGGTTATTTATCCAATTCTATAAAATATTCATTCAAATCCGCTAACTTCCTCTGCGCCCTCTGCGTAAACCTCTGCGCCCCTCTGCGTTAAAACAACATAATTCCGTAACCAATTTGACTGAAGAAAAGGGCGCAAGCCTTGCGCCCCTACCTTTGGGTTTAACTAACCACTCCCGAATGACCCTTAATTTCACCAATCGGTTCAAAGCGCCCCTCTAAATACTTACTCAGAAACTCTTCCGCGATCGCGAAAAAGTGCAGCCGATTCTCTGGACGAGCAAATCCATGTCCTTCGTCCGTATAAAGGGCGTATTCAATTGGTTTATCTGCCTTTCGCATCGCCTCAACAATTTGTTCACTTTCCGCTTGTTTGACTCGTGGATCATTCGCCCCTTGACCAATCAGTAACGGTTTCTGAATCCGGTCAATAAAAAATAAAGGCGATCGCGCTTTGAGAAACTCCTCCTCAGTCTCCAAATCACCCAAGCGATGGGCAAACAAAGCTTTCATCGGTGCCCAGTAGGGTGGGATACTTTGCATTAACGTCACCAAGTTACTCGGACCAACAATATCCACCCCAGCGGCAAATACCTCTGGGGTAAAAGCTAATCCCACTAATGTGGCATATCCGCCATAGGACCCGCCCATAATTGCCACCTTGTTCCGATCCGCAATCCCTTGGTCTACAATCCAATTGACGGCATCAATTAAATCATCATGCATCTTTGCCGCCCATTCACGATTCCCGGCATTTAGGAATGCTTTCCCGTAACCTGTAGATCCTCGGAAATTGACTTGCAGCACCGCATAACCCCGGTTTGCCAACCATTGCACGGTTGGACTATAGCCCCAAGTATCTCGCGCCCAGGGTCCACCGTGAACCAACAGCACCGTGGGTAAATTTTTCGCCTCAATTCCAACAGGTGTGGTGAGATAGCCGTGAATCGTTAAACCATCCCGCGCTGGGTAGGAAATGGGTTGCATTGATGCGAGTTGCAAGGTTTCTAATTCCGGCTGATTGCTAAACAGTAAGGAGTGGGTTTTAGCCTCACGGTTATACACATAGTAATAAACCGGACCATCATCCGTCGCGTAACCAACCAACCAAGTATCATCGGCTAACGTGCGATTGGTAATGGCAAATTCACCCTCTCGGATTTGCGCGATCGCGTTAAAGTCATCAGCAATGCTTTCATCCAGAATTTGCCATTCCACTTTATCCTTATAAAAGGACACCGCCTGAATCCGGCGCTGAGTTGGATGAATGACCACACCACCGATATCATACTGCTCATCAGCCGCCATAACGGTTTCTTGGCGGGAGGCTAAATCTAAAGCAATTAACCGTTGGGCATTGGCATCGTGCGATCCACTAATATACAGGGTTTTGCCATCCTGAGAAAAGGTGACGGCTGATCCTTCATCATCGGGTCCCCAATGGCGTAATAATTCAAAGGATTTATCGGGAGTCTGGCGAAATAACAGATCAGAACCGCCATCTGGCGTCGCTGCGATCGCGCCCCGAATCTGGAATTGAGCATCAGCCACCCAACTAACAATATTACCCGGGTTATCAGTCTCAAACTCGACTGCCCCATTATTCAGATTAACCCGATACACATCAAATTTTTGGCGATCGTTGAGATTCATTCCCACCAAGATTTGATCAGGAAACTCTGGATCAAGGTCAATTGGTTGGGCTTTCACGCCTTGGAAGGGGGTTAAATCGCGCACTAACTTGGATTGGACATTCACCAAGTAGAGGTGAAAGTTTTCGTCGCCGTCTGAGTCTTGCAGATAAATAAGCTGGTTCGGATTGTATGTCCAGACATAAAGGCGAATCCCCCGCTTTTGATCCGCCGTTAGCTGCTGATCATCATCTTCTCCCACGGTTCGTAACCAGACTTGCAACACATTCTTCTCATCTGGGGCGATATAAGCCAAATACTTCCCATCGGGGGATAGCTGCGGGCGAGTGCGATCGGGGTTTCCGAATAGGGTTTCGCGGGGAATTAAGGGAGGTAGTGCTTGGGATACTGGAGAAGTCGTTGCCGTTGCCATTTTAGTTTACGGATTCAATTGCTGTGATTGTCTTAGAGATACTGTAACGAATCTGGCGTGTTAGAAGCTACTCAGGGGTAAGCCCAATTATCGAGCGGTACAGCTAACATAGTGGAATGGGGTGTCGGTTGGCTTGACGCTGGAAATCCAACCAGGTTTTAGGCGAAAGCCCTGATTACGAACCCAATTTAATGCATCAATTTTGTCATGCATTTAAATCGGGTATTAGTAGTGAGCAAGATGCAAAGCCTGCGGCATGGCTTCGCTAAACGCACTACCTACAAATATTTCGCCGTTATTGACATTAAGGTTTAAATGCCGAACAGCTTATACAATTCTAAATTATTTAATGGGACTCCATTAGGGGGATCACGCAGGTTTATTCAACTTCAACCTTTTTAAGCGCTGCTTTCGCCGCACGTTTTTCAGCATCTTGTTTACGGCGACCTTTTCCAACACCGTAAACTTTACCTTTTACGCGCACTTCAGCCGTGAATTCCTTGGCATGATCGAGTCCAGACTCATCGATAATAAAATATTCCGGGTTCTCAACAAAGTTAGCTAACGCCCATTGCTGAAATCGACCTTTGGCATCTACTAAGTTGTTGGGTTCAGTATCGGATGTAGGAAAAGCTATACTATCAGCTACATCTCGGAAAAGTGGTGCAAACAATTGGCGAACGGCGTCAATCCCTGATTCTAGATAATACGCCCCCATATAAGCTTCAAAGGTATCACTGAGTAAAGCAGGATTTTGCCGACCCCCTTCTTTATCTGCACCTTTACCCAATCGCATCAAGTCACCGATACCGAGTTGACTGGCAAATTTAGCCAGTTGTTTCTCGTCCACTAAATTAGAACGTAGACGGGTCAGATGAGCTTCGCTTAAATCTGGGTAACGATTGTAGAGGAGTTCACCGACGACAAAACCTAATATGGCATCACCCAGGAATTCCAAGCGTTCGTTATGTTCACCTGCGTCTGGATGTTCGTTGACGTAAGAACGGTGTGTTAGGGCATTGAGTCGGAGCGTTTCATTTTTGATAGTCGGAAGTTGACGCATTTCTAACTTACTACTTGTGGGAAAGGTTACTAGCATAGAAATTTAATGTTCAAAAGTAATGAAGTGAAAGGGTTGCACTTTTCACGGTATGTGGTGCCTCTGTAGGGGCGGGTTTCACTACTATCTTTTCTGGTTGCACCCAGATGTGACTAAACCCGCCCAGACGCGCCATGGCGCGTCTCTACAATAGTGTCTAGACTTCCCGTGAAAAGTTATTTGAAATGGTTTGATATAAATAAACGCGATTAGCGCGAATTTAAATCACCTCAGTTATACTAAGTAACCGAGATGATTTAAGTTTATTTACATCTAGGCAAAGAATATTTAGGCAAGTAATTGATTTCTCTTACTCAAAAATAATTCTCGCTCTTTACCTGTCGTTTTGGCGTAGACTATACCCTCGGCAATCGCCGCATTAACCAACTTACTCAATTTCGAGAACGTTGTGCCATCAGATTTACAAACTAATGGGAATTTACTACACTTAGGGAAATGCGGATTATGACGCATCAGTTTGCCAATCTTGGAAAGGGATGTACGTTGACCCTGGTTTAATGCTGTTTGGATGGCGTTTCTCAAACAATCAATTGCCTCCTCGTAAATAAGCTGGGCTTTAACAGAAGTAGTCTGAGGGTTAGTTTTAACTTGAACTAACTCAGGCAATTTGTCTACAAAATAGAAATCATCTTGAACAAGCTCAACTAGCCTTTGTTTCACATTTCCTCGTTGGGCAAAGATTATCACCTTTTTGCCCAACTCTTGCAAAATACGAACCAATGAGCAAAAATCTCCATCTCCAGACACAAGAATAATTATGTCCGGAGAACGATTACTTTCTATATCATCCAGACAATCCGCTTTCAATTGGTTATCGGCGCTGTTCTTGAGAGGACAAGGAACATCACGACAGTCAAATCCAAGATTGGATAGAGGTTCTTTGGCTTGAGCTTGGTTTGGACATTGTGAATTATAGTAGACATTTTGGTCAAGCATAAGTCCTTGTGTTTGAGCAAAAGACAGCAATAAATGAGCTGACTTTTGCATTGAGTAGACGTTCTGAAGATCCCAATAAACAGAAACTAACGTCATGGTTTTTGTCCAATTAATAATGGTTAACTGGACAGCATTAGTAGATCACACATCTAGAGGTAACAGAGATAATGCAAGAGATTTCCATAAAATCTCCATATACTTATCTGCAACTACCCTAACTCATGGTGAAGTTGTTAGATTAAAGTCTCAGATTCAGGATACAAGCCTTACAGCCACTCTAAAGTTGTAAACCTTGTATCCTAAAGCTGAGACCGCAACCAACATCTTGCACATTAGCTGGCGAGATATTAATGCTGTCTAATGAAACCATAACCTATCCCAGACTAAATGTCAATCATTTTTTACCTGACTATGCCACAATCTCAGCAAATTATTGGCTGTGGCTAGTTGGTTCCCTTTTCATAACAATGGTGGGGTTATCTAAATTATTCGCGATCGCTCCAGTTTTAACTATACTGCCCAGATATCCCAGAAGCACTTGGCGGATCGGTAAAATGTTTTTGTACTCCTGCATCTCAACTGGCATGTGTTGAATGATCTCTGCTAGACTCTCCGCCATCTGGGGATGATCTTCAAGCACTCGCAAAGGATACACGTAGGTACGCACGGTAAATAAAATGTCACCACTCTGGGTTAACCGTCTTAATGTCTGGCGTTCTATTCTCAAAAACAACTGATCCCCAGCGTTTTGGCAATTTATCATTTTCTCCCAACCGGGCTTTGCTTTGTCTGGGGGAAAGAAAAGTTCGGGGGACTCCACAATACTCCAGTTTAATCGCCAAACCGGATGACTAGATTTGAGGCGATTGAACACACTATCCACAGGATGCGCCAGCTTTTCAGAATATCCCGGAACCGGGGCGTGGATTTGAGTCAGGGGACACCCCAACTTTTCTCGCAGTCGCCAACGCAAGGGAAAACAGAGGGAGGCGGCGACTAAACGATATCCTTGACGCGATCGCTCCATCAATAATAAATCCTCCTGTACCAGACGCCCAGCTAAATCCAAAGGTGCTGACTCGAAGTCCGGGATATGCCAAACTTGATTTGTTGCGATCGCTTCAATCGTTTGACCCTGGCGGCGATAATGCTGGGGAAACTGTTTCAGCAGATGATCCAGCAGTAACTCTAGCACCTCCTGCTGACTGGCTTCGGTTCCAGGAAGACTGGCAAATACCTCTGTATGTCGAGTCCTGAGTAGCGTATCTTTTTGTAACAAATACTGGACAAACTGGTCATCAATTTCAATCCAATCCTGGGGATCAAGGGCTTTGAGACTCATGCTCATTTGCCACTTTCCCTCGGCAAAGGGTAGATATAGGGGTGGGCGGATCATATTAAGTTTTTTGTGATAGTTCCCCTTCTCCCTCGATGGGAGAAGGGGTTAGGGGATGAGGGTGGAACGGGGTAATAGATGAGATTTAAGTCACCGATCGCAACTCATCTAAATGTGCTAGTACCTCTGTACTGTGAATCGCTGGTCGAACACCGAGAAATATCTCCCGCAAGATACCATCGGGATCAATCAAATAAGTATGACGTAGGGAGACAAAGCCCATCCAAGACCCATACGCCCGACTCACTGACCCATCTGTATCTGCCAAAAGCGGGAATTTCAACCCCTCTGAGTCACAAAAATCGGCATGGGAGTCCACATCATCCGCACTCACTCCCACAATTTGGGCATTTCTCTCTATATATTTGGGTAAATCTTGCTGAAAGCGACGAGCCTCTAAGGTGCAACCTGAGGTGAAATCCTTGGGATAAAAGTACAAAACTACCCATTTCCCCCGGTAATCGGAGAGCGATACCTTGCCATCTCCACTATTGGTGGGTAAGGTAAACTCTGGTGCTGGCTCGTTTAAGGGTGGTTGTTTACCGCCGAGAGCAGAAGCAGCGGGAGTGACGTTTAACCAAGTCAAGCAAGCCAGACAACTTGCCAAGAGAATGCTCACAAGCGTGCGACGAGAAATCATGATCGATACAGCGTGTTTGTTTTACATAAGTTTACAATCCAAATTTAGATCTTGTCAGAATCTGGGATTGCGCTATCATGTCTAGCAAGGCAATAATCGCATTGTTTTAACTATTCAAAATTTTTAGGGACGTTTGGATGAAGACAATCCGCTAGACTAAGCCTATAAATTCCCTAGTTTAATTATAGTGACTTGGTTTCGATAAACACAAAGATATTACGGATAGATAGACAATATTTGATCCTTCTATCTGGGGATCATTGAAAAATGGAAGACATCTCAAGGAAAAATGTATAACCAGCAGAGCTATCATTTGGGTTACCCCTCGAATAAACAATATCTAGGTTGTTAATAGCCCTAGAGTTGGGTGGATTTAGTGCTGATTTAAATTAGGGATTACGGCTTGTTTATTTCTCAATAGTCTGCTATGGTAGAACTGTTCTGAAATAAAGGACTGTGACTAAATTACTCGCTCTCCTAATAAGTAAGTAATTATTCTAAGTAATTATTCAAGGAGAACGCTAGAAGAAGTTTGCAAGGCTACAAACCCGCCAAAGCGCGACAAAGTGTGGATTGAGCAAGTGTGGATTGAGCTATTTATTCCCGAATTCAAGGCCTTAAGTCAAAACCCAAAGGATTGATAAACATCAATTAAATATATCCTGACTATAAGGATGGGAAATGATAGTAGATTCTGATGGCTTTAACTCTAAACTTGAGTAGAGTGTTAGATTGGCGATGACTATAATTGTAGCCAGAGTTGCCAAAAAACAAATAAATGTGTAAATCGCTACGAATTTAATTGTGAGGTATGGTTCTATAAAAAACAGCCGAATCCTAAAGAAAATATTACCTAAAGGAATTTTTTCGGCTGAGTATCGGTAAACTGACATACTGAAACCAAAAGTAGGAGGAAATGCTTAATGGTTGCAGCTACTGAAACAACAACATCTCAATCATCCAAAGAACAAGCTCTCATTCTGTGGTTTGAAGAGGTAGGAATTGTCGATGTTCCCTTGGTGGGTGGTAAAAACGCCTCCCTGGGTGAAATGATCCGACAACTGACCGCTAAGGGGGTCAGGGTTCCCACCGGATTCGCGACGACGGCTTATGCATACCGTTACTTCATTAAGGAAGCAGGTTTAGAAGAAAGGCTACGCGAACTGTTTTCAGACCTCGATGTCGAGGATATGAACAACTTGCGCGTCAGGGGTAAGCAAGCGCGGTCTTTGATTCTCAATACACCGTTCCCAGAAGACCTCAGAACCGCGATCGCAGAATCTTACCTGAAGCTGTGCGAACGGTATGGTGTCACCGCTGAGTTTTGCGATCGGTTCGAGCCGGAATATCAAGAAGAGTGCAAGGAGAAAAGCCAAGCTGTTGACGTAGCCGTCCGTTCATCCGCTACGGCTGAAGACTTGCCCGATGCCAGCTTTGCAGGTCAGCAAGAAACTTACCTGAACGTCTACGGTGTCCTGGACGTCTTAGACTCTTGTCATCGCTGCTTTGCCTCCATCTTCACTGACCGAGCCATCTCCTATCGCACCCTCAAAGGGTTTGATCACTTTGATGTCGCCCTGTCCGTTGGGGTGCAGAAAATGGTGCGCTCTGACTTAGCCTCCTCTGGTGTCATGTTCTCCATTGACACAGAAACAGGCTTCAAGAATGCCGCCCTAGTCACCGCCGCCTACGGTTTGGGCGAAAACGTTGTTCAAGGTGCTGTCAACCCCGACGAATACTTTGTCTTCAAACCCACGCTCAAGGACGGGTATCGCCCGATTCTCGAAAAGCGCTTGGGCAGCAAAGAAATCAAGATGATCTATGACATCGGTGGTTCAAAACTGACCAAGAACGTACCCGTGTCAGAGCCTGAGCAAGTCAAATACGCGATCAACGACGAAGAAATTCTGCAACTGGCTCGCTGGGGTTGTATTATTGAAGACCACTACTCCGAAGTCCGGGGTGTCTACACCCCCATGGACATTGAGTGGGCAAAAGACGGGGAAACGGGTGAGTTGTACATCGTCCAAGCTCGTCCAGAAACCGTCCAATCCCAGAAGTCCAAGAGCGTCCTCAAGAGCTATCAGCTAAAAGGAACCTCCGAGGTGGCGGTCACCGGTCGCGCCGTTGGCGAAATGATTGGTCAGGGCAAAGCCAAAGTGATTCTGGATGTCCACCGGATTGATGAGTTTGAACCCGGTGAAGTCTTAGTCACCAACAAGACTGACCCTGACTGGGAACCGATCATGAAACGGGCATCAGCCATTGTCACCAACCAAGGTGGACGTACCTGCCACGCGGCAATTATTGCTCGTGAGATGGGAATCCCAGCGATTGTTGGTTGTGGTGATGCTACAGGTGTGCTTAAGAGTGGACAAGAGGTCACCGTTTCCTGTTCCGAAGGGGAAGAAGGACGGGTTTACGAAGGGCTTGTACCCTTTGAAGTCCAAGAAACCCAACTGGAAAACCTACCCACAACCCGCACCAAGATTTTGATGAACGTGGGTAACCCAGAAGAAGCCTTTGGTTTGGCGGCGATCCCCTGTGATGGCGTGGGATTAGCCCGCTTAGAGTTCATCATCGCTAATCATATTAAGGCGCACCCCTTGGCACTGCTAAACTTCGACAAGCTCGAAGATGCCACCGTCAAGCGGGAAGTCTACAAAATGACCTACCTCTACGAACGTAAGGCGGACTTCTTCGTAGACAAGTTGGCGCGGGGTGTGGCAATGATTGCAGCGGCATTCTATCCCAACCCAGTTGTGTTACGGATGTCCGACTTCAAGAGTAACGAATATGCCAACCTCCTCGGCGGTCAACAGTTTGAGCCGAAGGAAGAAAACCCGATGATTGGCTGGCGTGGTGCGTCTCGTTACTATGATGAAAACTATGCCGAAGCCTATGGGTTAGAGTGTCAAGCGATCAAGCGAGTTCGCGATGACATGGGTTTAACGAATGTGATCCCCATGGTTCCCTTCTGCCGTACCCCTGATGAAGGGCGCAAGGTGCTGGCAGAAATGGAGAAATACGGCTTGAAGCGCGGCGAAAATGGACTGCAAGTCTATGTGATGTGTGAGATTCCCAGTAACGTGATCTTGGCTGATCAGTTCAGTGAAGTGTTTGATGGGTTCTCCATTGGTTCCAATGACTTAACTCAGTTAACCTTGGGTTTAGACCGTGACTCCGGTTTGGTGGCTCACATCTTTGATGAGCGCAACGACGGGGTTAAGGAAATGGTACGGATGGTGATTGAGAAGGCGAAGAAGAATGGTCGTAAGATTGGTATCTGCGGTCAAGCGCCTAGTGACTATCCTGAGTTTGCCAAGTTCTTGGTTGAGTTGGGAATTGACTCAATGAGTTTGAACCCTGACTCGGTGATGAAGACACTGTTGATGGTGGCTGAAGTTGAAGAACAACAAGGCTAAGTCTTGAGTGTTTAGCGTCTGCGTCCCTGATGGGGCGTAGACTTGAGAAAGAGCGATCGCATTTCCGGTGGGAGGTGCGATCGCTCTTTTATAGAAGGTTTATAGCCTTTCTCATAAGATGAGAGGGGGTGAGGGCGCAAGCCTTGCGCCCCTACATTCGTCTCTTCTATGGGTGTACTTGTTCGTGGCTCGACCCCATCGATGGAACTCAGGTATAATCTTAAACAGAGCGATTGGCTGTCAAGTTACAGCGATAAAATCATGCATTTTAAGTTTTCACCCAATATCCTGAATAGGTTAGGTGAAGAACTGATTCCTAATCCTGACCAAGGAATTATCGAATTGGTCAAGAATTCTTATGATGCTGATGCGACCCAATGTACAGTAGAGCTTATCAATACTGACACCACAGGTGGTTCAATCCTGATTTCAGATAACGGTATTGGTATGGATCTCGCTGCTATTAGTGAGGGATGGTTTGTATTAGGTCAGTCGAAAAAAGCAGCCCGTGAACCTACTGATTTGGGACGTATACCTGTTGGTGATAAAGGATTAGGTCGGTTAGCTGCGTTGAGACAAGGCTCGAAAGTACACTTAAAAACCCGACCTAAAAATGAACCTGAAGTTGAGTATTCTCTGACTATTAATTGGCAAGATTTTGAGCAAGCATCTGTTGTGGAAGACATTTCCTTCAATGTCCAAGAAGATATGACTAACTTGCCACAAGGGACGGAAATTTTAATTGAAGATTTAGGAATCAAGTTGGGGCGGCGAGAGGTTAAACGATTAGCCAGAGAACTTTTATTTTTAGCAGATCCATTTGATAGTGATATTGCTTTCCGCCCTAGGCTGATTGCTCCAGAATTTGCTGATCTTGAAAAACAAGTTAATGAATCTTATTTTGATGATGCTGAATATCATTTGAAGTCGTCAGTTAATGGAGATGGAATCGTAGAAGCTTCCGTCTTAGACTGGAAGGGTGAATTGCTATTTCAAGCAAAACATAGTGATATTTCTCAAGAACCTTACAAAACAGCACCAGCAGAATTTGAATTATGGGTATTTTTGCTAAACCCTCAAAGTTTCTCTACAAAAACAGCGTCTTTCGGACAGGTTAGAAAATGGCTATCAGAAGTGGGTAATATTCATTTATACCACAGGGGTTTGCGGGTGAAACCCTATGGCGACCAAGGAGATGATTGGCTGAATTTAAATTATGCACGAGCCAGAAATCCAGAGGTACGTCCCTCAACCAGTACCGTTATTGGTCGGATAATTGTCAATGATCCCAATGATCTGCTAAATCAAAAGACTGATCGACTAGGGTTTATAGAAAATGAAGCTTTTCTGGAGCTAAAGCGGTTTGCCATTGATGTATTGAACTGGATGGCTAAAGAGAGGCTGAAACAAACTGAAAATAGACGACAAATAGTTAAGCAAGAATCGAGTCGTGATGTTATTTCTGCTAAAAGAAATATTGAAAGTGTTATTGAAAAAGCGGTGCCACAGCAATCTCGTGACACAGTAAGCAAGGTAATTCAACAGTACGAAGAGGTAAAAGAGCGTGAAACAAAAGCACTACGGGAAGATCTTCAACTCTATCGAAGTCTGGCGACAGCCGGAACAACAGCAGCCGTTTTTGCTCATGAGTCTGGTAAACCCGTCACGTTAATCGAGAAAGTCGCTAAACGAATAGAAAAAAAAGGTCAAGAATTACCAGGAGAGATATATTTCAAATCTTTTGCAAAACCAGTAGAGATACTTTATAAAGTCAGCAAGTCGTTACTGAGTTTTTCCAGGTTTCCTTTGCATTTATTAAAGCGAGAAAAGCGTAAAACGGGTCGTGTGGAAGTTTATCGTGTCATTGATGATATACTTGAACTATTTGCTCCTTTTCTTCAAGACAGCAAAATAGAGGTTGTAAAAAGTAGTATTAATAATCAGTATTTTATTCTCGGAAGTACGGCTCTCTTAGAAGCGATTATTACGAATCTTTTGACCAATACCATCAATGCTTTTAATGTAGAAGGAACACGTACAGAAGGACGCCAGGTAATGATCGTTACTGAAATTATCGAAACTTACTTACAGATCAAAATTTTAGATAATGGTCTAGGAATTAGAGATATCAACTTAAATAACATTTGGTTACCAGGTCAAACAACTAAACCAGAGGGTACAGGATTGGGACTAACTATAGTCAAAGATTCAGTTACTGACTTGGGAGGAAAAGTGCAGGCAATTGCTCAGGGAGAATTAGGTGGGGCAGAATTTATCATAAAACTACCACTTGTTGGAGGTTAGCTGTTATGACAGTTATTCAATCTAATCAGAAAATAGCGATAGTTGATGATGAAGCAGAATTAGCAGAAGCAACTGGCTGGGAAGTAGAGGACGCTGGGTATGAACCATTTTTAGTCGTCAAGGGACATTTTACAAACGTCAATGATTTAGCATCAGTTATTTTAGAAAATACTCAAGGTGCTATTTGTGATAATCGCTTGACTAATTCTGGACTGGCTAACTTTTCGGGTGCCGAATTAGTCGCTACGTTGTATGATCGGAAGTTTCCATCATTACTGATATCTCAGTTTGTGGAAATTGACACTTCTTTTTCCATTAGAAAATGGAGACAAAAAATTCCTGTATTGTTAAGTCGTGACAAAGCAAATGCGTCAAGTATCACCAAAGGAATTGAAGCTTGTCAACAAGAACTTGGTGGTCATCTGCCAATTACCAGAAAACCTTCTAGAACATTAGTAAGAATTGCCAACGTTGACCAAGCATCTAATGAACCTGTGGTTGATGCCTTTGTTATTGGTTGGAATCCCCATAAAGCCGTCCGTTTTCCAGCTTCCCTGATTCCTGATACTATTCGAGCTGATGCCTTAAGGAAAGGTGTCCGTCTATTTGCTCACGTTAATATTGGAGCGGATAATGCCGATGATTTATACTTCGATAAATTTGAGTTAGCACCTGAGCCAGATGACGATGATGGACTTGCCTGAACTTATTATTTTAGACGTTGGTCACGGAAATTGTGCTGTTCTCCGAGATACAGAGGGTGTAATTGTTATTGACTGTCCCTATGGCAATACATTAAGAGAAATTATTGAGTATAGAGCAATTCAAGAAATTTCCCATATTTTGATTTCTCATGCAGATGCAGACCATATTGCAGGTATTGTCAATCTGCTATTAGATGAGAATATCAGGATACATAATATTCACTTAAATCCTGATGCTATTAAAAAGAGTGAAATTTGGCAGGATTTACGAATTGCCTTAAAAGATGCCAGAAAACGTTTTGGAACGGTAGTTTCAACGGAATTAACTACAACCAAGTCACGAACGTTAAACATTGGTCAAGTAGATATACAAGTTCTGGCTCCAACACCTGAGTTAATACTCGGTGGTGCTGGGGGAAGAGATTTACAAGGGAGGCGATTGACTTCCAACTCCATATCCGTTGTGATTGGCATAATCCATAATTCTCACCGAGTCGCCATATTAGCGGCAGATATTGACAAAATAGGATTGGAAAATCTGCTACAGGACGAACCTGATATCAGCACTGATATACTTGTCTTTCCTCATCATGGCGGAAAACCGGGTGGTGCCGATGGCAAAGCATTTGCTCAAGAGTTATGTGATTTTACAAAGCCTAAGTTGATAATCTTTTCAATTGATCGCAATCGTTTCAATAATCCTCGTGAAGAAATCATAGAGGGGATAAGTGTATCGGTTCCAGAGGCTCATATTTTGTGTACTCAACTATCCAAACAATGTGCTGAAAATCTGCCCAGTTCTGAACCTATCCATTTAAGTCGTCTTCCGGCTAAAGGATTGTTAAAAAACAGTTGTTGTGGAGGAACTGTCTCAGTTAATATAAATGGTGGAAGAACAACTTATACTAAAATCGATTTGCACAAAGCGTTTATTGATGCTCAAGTGCCTACCCCAATATGTCGGACGTTTAAACCAAGATCTCTATCTGATTCTAGGTAGGGCTTGCTGCAACAATTAGAAACTATTATACCAATAGACCAAATATAAGACAATGCAAAGCCAGATAACCTACACCCAAGCGTGTAATAATTTTGACAAAATTTACGAAGAGGCTATTGCCAGCCGCGAAGCCGTCATTTTCACTCGTGATGGTTCTGAGAGTGTCGCGATTATTCCTATCAACGAACTGAACCGCATTATAGAAACAGCTTATTTATTTCAGTCACCAGATAATGCAGCGCGTCTGCTAGTGGCGATACAACGTGCCAAAGCGCGGACGTTTCCGCCTCGAAGTATAGACGATTTACTTGACTGAGTTTGGACTTGGCGAAGAAGAAGTGTAAAACATCTCCAAGTTCCATACTACTATAGCGATCGCGGATAATTGAGATCAGAGAAATCTCGCCAACGATTACACCCTATTATAACCTGATGTACCAACTCAAACACTGTTTGTTTCGCTTGGCAATGTTGCGATGGGAAGTCCCATTCTAATTCCTGTTTCATGGTCAGCTAACGTTACATTATTTATATCAAAAAGTGCTATTCGCCCCCGCAAACGCGCTAGTAATCGAGTTTTCAGTGGACTTAATTCAGCTTTAAGGAGGGAATTCGTTATTTTTAACACAAATACTATCTTCAACTTCTTAGGCTTGCTGGGGAAAGTTCGGCAAGATAGAGGTAACTCTGAACAAATCTCTTGACCTTTTACAGAGCCAAACCATACGGCTGATAAAATCAATAAGCTATCTGTTGCTTTCTTGATTAGATTATCCAAAAGATGGTCAGGCAACCTTTCTGTAGGAGGTAAATGAGAGTAATCTTTCACATCTAAAAGCCAAAGACTATTCTTTATCGAGTCCCACCAGCCAAAATCCATTTCTGATAGGTTTTTACCACTCAGAGTTTTGTAGCCAGAACAATCTTGAAAGCGAAAGCTCTCTCCATCAGGTAGCGTAATCTGTAATCCACTCTCTTGATAAATTGGCATTTCTATGGTTCTAATTCCAGCCTTACGTCTTCTTCATAAAGTTCTATGGCTGCGTCAATAATTGGGTTGTCTGGCATTCCTTCGCTTAAATCACTAAATTGAGCAGTAATATCTCCGTTGCTTTTTGTGAGAGAGCAGAGTTGTATACTTTCTTGATGTTTACGAGCTAGAATTTCTAATTTTTTGATCACAGAATAACTATGAGTCGATGCATAAATTGTAATTCCGGCTTGGCTTAACAAAAATAGCATATCAACCAGACTATGAATTGCCTGGGGATGGAGATTGGCTTCTGGCTCATCGATAAATAAAATCGTACTCTGATTTAAACTTCTATTACGAATTAGGGTCGTTAAAATACCCAGCTTCTTAAATCCTTCAGCTATTTGAGACATCCCATATTTTTCCCGCCCCCGTTTGAAGATAAACTGATCCTGTTCTTTGACAATTTCTCCGGTAAGCAGATGCTCTAAGGACGTGAGAACTGCTTTAAGATTTTCCTGGATATTGCCCTTGGTTGGGGGAACTCTCAGCGCTTTGATTAAATCATAGTAGGTATGGTCAAAGCCAAAAATTTGCAGTTGTTCATTAATGGTAGCTATAGCATCCAAGGCAGTCAGAACTTCCTTGGGAGGAATAAAGAGGGCGTTTAATCCAGGTTGTGTTGGTGCTAACTCTGTACAATCTGTAATTTGTCGGGCTGTATCTTTACCGAAAGCAAAATAATAACTTTCGTCTAATAGCCTCGTTTCGACTTTTAAACGGCTTTCACCTTTTTTAACAAGTTGACCCAGTTTATTACTCTCTGGTTGATAGACCCAAAATAGTTTTTCAGCTAAAACCTCTCGCCAATCAGGTTGATCAGATTCAGTCCGTTTGGTAAATTCTTCAATTGATTTAGTAATGGTATATAGCAGTTTAATTAGATGAGTTTTGCCTGTATCATTTGCTCCGATAAAAATATTAATTTTAGTAATGCTGTGGAGTTCAAATTTAGCAAAACAACTAAAATTCTCTAGGCTTAAATAGCTAAACATTAAATTTATTATATTTGTTAGTAGTGGCGTGGTACACCTAAGCAAGATGAATGAGAATTACGCCCGGAAACTGTAGGGGCGCAAGGACCTGCGCCCAATTCAATGATCAAACCTATCCCACAATTTTAGCTGTGTCTCTCACTATGTGTTCGGCAAAGCCACAATTCACTATCTTAGTCCTCGCTGGTGCGTTACGCTGCCATTGATGGGGCGTAGACTGACGTAAGAGCGATCGCACATCCTCCAGGAACCATGCGATCGCTCTTTTAATGGTCAGATGAATGCCACCTCGCGATAAAATAGAAGGCTCCAGCATCTATCCCCATAGATGACTGGTGATTATCCTTAAATCCTATAACGACCTTTTGCAGATGAGCGAGAGAACACTATTCGATAAAGTTTGGGACTCCCACACCGTCGGTACTTTGCCTTCGGGTCAAACTCAACTCTTTATTGGTTTACACTTAATCCACGAAGTCACCAGTCCCCAAGCCTTTGGTATGTTGCGGGAAAGGGGATTGCAGGTGCTGTATCCCGATCGCACGGTGGCGACTGTGGATCATATCGTTCCCACCGAAAACCAGGCGCGTCCTTTTGCGGATGTGTTAGCCGAAGAGATGATGCAGGTGTTGGAACAAAGCTGTAAGAATTATGGGATTCGCTTCTATAATATTGGATCGGGGAATCAGGGGATTGTCCATGTGATTGCTCCAGAACAGGGATTAACCCAACCCGGAATGACGATCGCTTGCGGGGATTCCCATACTTCGACTCATGGCGCGTTTGGTGCGATCGCGTTTGGGATTGGTACGTCTCAAGTCCGGGATGTCCTCGCCTCGCAAACCCTCGCCCTGTCTAAACTTAAGGTTCGCAAAATTGAAGTGAACGGGAAACTCCCTCCCGGTGTTTACGCCAAGGATGTGATTCTGCACATTATCCGTACTCTAGGGGTTAAAGGTGGCGTTGGCTACGCTTATGAATATGCTGGCACAACCTTTGAGCAGATGACGATGGAAGAACGGATGACAGTGTGCAATATGTCCATTGAAGGCGGTGCCCGATGTGGTTATATTAATCCCGATCAGGTCACGTATGAGTATCTCAAAGGGCGAGATTTTGCGCCGAAAGGGGAAGACTGGGATAAAGCGGTGGAATGGTGGACCAGTATGCGTTCCGATACCGATGCCGTTTATGATGATATCGTCACTTATGATGCGGCTGAGATTGCGCCAACGGTGACGTGGGGAATCACACCCGGACAGGGAATTGCCGTAAATGAAGCGATTCCCATACCCGATAGTTTACCCGAATCGGAACGTGCGATCGCCCAAGAAGCCTATCGTTATATGCAGCTTATCCCTGGTGCGCCGATTCAGGGAACAAAAGTGGATGTCTGTTTTATTGGAAGTTGCACCAATGGACGATTGACAGATTTACGAGAAGCCGCCCAATTTGCCCAAGGAAAGCGAGTCGCACAAGGGGTGAAGGCGTTTGTTGTCCCGGGTTCAGAACGAGTCAAAAAAGACGCCGAAGCCGAAGGATTGGACAAAATCTTTGTCGAAGCGGGGTTTGAGTGGCGCGAACCGGGATGTTCGATGTGTTTGGCGATGAATCCGGATAAGTTACAAGGGGATCAAATTAGTGCATCGTCTTCTAACCGTAATTTTAAAGGGCGTCAAGGTTCAGCCACGGGACGCACCCTGTTAATGAGTCCAGTGATGGTGGTAGCGGCGGCGGTTAGTGGGAAAGTTTCTGATGTTAGACAGTTATTGTGAACCAGCCAGCCAGCCAGCCAGTCAGCCAAGAACTAAAGTTCTGGCTGAAAGCTAAAACCCGTTAAAACGGGTTCAAAGCCTTTAATGGAGTAAGCTTGAGCCAATTTTATGTAGTGGCGTGGCACACATAATTGGAGGAATTAACCATTAGCCTGGAAACCGTAGGGGCGCATGGCGTGCGCCCGATTCAATGGTAAAATCTATTCCACAATTTTATTAGTGAATCCTGCCCACCAAGCGAGTCATTTGGGGTGTATTACCAATTTTGCCAGATCTCAGTTAAAACGGGTTGAAATTCAATTGTAGTGAACCGTTTTAGCCGGAAATTGCGTTCCAGGCTTATGTTACAGCAACGGAGGGAAAATCATGAATGTAAGAGCGATCGCGCTTGCTACCATTCTCGGTCTATCTGCACCTACAATTACCGAGTTGATCATTAAAACACCTGTCGTCGCCCAAGCTAGGGTTCCTTTGGGGACATTCCAAGGGGGTGAATGGTCGGTCACCATTAACTATAGCAACAACGCCCTGACGTACTACGGTACTAATCAACGAACCGGCGATAACCTGGTTCTCCGAGGTGCGAAAGTACGGGGAAATCCTCAACGCCGCATTTATATTTGGCAAAACGGCGATTATCTGTATCAAGTCGCATGGCGACCAAACAATCCAGGAATCATTCGTCTTCAGGTATTCAATCCCGCAGGACAAGAAATTCTCAATCGCCTTCTCTATGAAAATTAGGGATGAACAGCAGTAGCTTATAATATCAGGTAGGTTGGGTAATAATGCCTTAACTTAATCTACTTCTGCTGTTGATTATATATTCATGCCCAAGCTTTTTTTGCCCAAACTTTAAGGAGTCAATTTATGTTAAAAAGAATTTATATAGATAACTTTAGATGTCTTGTTAATTTTGAAATCAAGTTTGAAGATAATATTAGTCTATTTCTTGGAGTTAACGGTTCTGGTAAAACCACAGTCTTCACAGCGTTACAGAGACTGCGATATTTCATTGTAGACAGGTTTCAAGTTAATCAAATTTTTCCAGGAACAGATTTAACTCGATGGGAAACTCGCTCGATCCAAAAATTTGAATTAGACATTGAAGGAAATGGAGGAATTTACAGATATTCTTTGGAAATTGCACATCAAGGCGATTATGCCCCTCCTGTAATGCATCGTGAGAGATTGAGTTTTGATGAACAACCACTATTGGATTTCAGAATTGAAATAGAGCAGGATAAACCTGTTGTGAAAGCAATGATATACTATGATTCTCCTGACCAAGGAGGAGAAGTTATTTCATTTGTAGACTCCTCCCGTTCTGTTGTCGGTTTGGTATCTGAGAGATGGAATACTCAAAAACTGACTTGGTTTAAAAAGCGGATATCTCGTTTTTTAATTGTACACATTAATCCTTTTTTTATGACGGCAGAGAGTCGCCAAGAAGAGATGTATCCAGTATGGGATATGTCAAACTATGCGGCTTGGTATAGCTATCTGTCCGGGGATCAGGGTAAAATAATTGAACTCACAATGAAATTAAGACAGGCAATAGATGGATTTGATTCGTTTAAAAATGAGCCGATTGGAGAGGCAAAAGTTTTATCATTATATTTCCCAAGTCTCAGTAAAAAGCCTTACAAACTTAACGAAATATCAGATGGTCAACGAGTTTTGATTGCCCTATATACATTGATATATTGTGCACCTGATGAAGATTATACCTTGTGTATTGATGAACCAGAAAATTATCTCGCCTTACCGGAAATACAGCCTTGGCTGAGTACACTTTTTGATCAATGTTCAGGTGCAGATAGTCACGGACAAGCCATTTTAATCTCCCATCACCCTGCACTCATTAACTATTTGGCTAGTAGTTCTGGGTATTGGTTTGAGAGAGCCAATGAAGGAATTATACGTCTACAGTCTATTACCGACCAACAAGATACAGGATTATCACTGGCTAAACTAATCGAACTGGGATGGATTTATGACGAGTAAAGACCATAAACCAGAAGTCGTTATTTTATGCGAAGATATTGCTCACGAACGATTCATCAGACAGTATTTTGTCTGTTGTGGATTCGAGGATCGCAAAATCAAAAATTTTCCTAATGTCAAAGGAAGGAAAGTCAAAAATAATAATGACTTCGTTATCAAGCATTATGCACCTCTGGTTAAAAGCTACAGAAGCAAAATTTTTCAAAACCGTGCCATAGTCGTGATGATTGATGCCGACACTAATAGCATAAATGACATATTGCGCTCTTTACACATAGCATTGGATGAGCAGGAAGGCAAGTTAAATCGAGACCCAAGGTTACCTAACGAGAAAATTGCCATTTTTGTGCCAGCCCGAAATATTGAAACCTGGTTTTATTACATTAGTATTGATCGCAATTGCGATGAAATAACGGATTATAAGAATTCTCCAGAAATTAGAAAATGGGATAGCATCGATTTAGCTAAATCCTCGGCAACAAAATTATCAAGGGAAATCTGTCCTCAAGGACTTGATAGTAATGCCCTGTCTTCCTTACATCATGCCTGTGATGAGTTGCGACGACTCCTCGATGAGTAATCTGAATTTTCACCCCAACCCTTATTCAGCAACCCCTAAATACCCAAAATAGAGATATATTTTTTATAGAAAAAAAGGAGTGAATCCATGAGTCAAGTTAAAACAGTGTCAGGACAAGGCGTTCCCGTTGTGGGTAACGATATTGATACCGACAGAATTATCCCCGCTCGCTATTTGCGCTGTGTTACTTTTGAAGGATTAGGAGACAAAGCTTTTGCCGATGACCGCGCCCAGGCGAAAGGGCAACATCCATTTGACCGTCCTCAATATCAAGGGGCAAATATCTTAGTGGTTAACGGCAACTTCGGCTGTGGTTCTTCGCGGGAACATGCGCCCCAAGCCCTGCAAAAATGGGGCATACAAGCTATTGTCGGTGAAAGTTTTGCGGAAATCTTCTTTGGCAACTGTTTGGCAATGGGAGTTCCCTGTGTTACGGCTGAACCGGAAACCGTGAAGCAGTTACAGAGAATCCTGGAAGAGAACCCGCAATCACCAATAACAGTCGATTTAGAAGCCATGGACGTTCGCTGTGGTGACTTCCAAGCCTCTGTTTCAATGCCTGAAGGAGTACGGCAAACTTTGATTACAGGAACGTGGGATAGTTGCGGACAATTGGTGAAGCAAGTTGACCAGGTTCGGGAGACAGCGGCGAAGTTGCCTTATCTGAAGTGGGATACAGCGAAAGTATAGGATAGGCAACGTCTCATCTGGAATAGTAGGCTTGTAGTAAGGGAACTTTAGCCCTAGATGCTGCCCTAGTAACATGCGCCAACCCAACCTACTGGCGTGACACAGCTAAAGTTGTGGATTAGATTTTACCATTGGATAGGGCGCAAAGCTTTGCGCCCCTACTGTTTCTGGGCTGAAGGGGTGACAAGGGAGGTGAAGGGTTGTCTTACCCGCCCCGTCAGGTTTCTGGGTTTAAGCCGCTTTTTTGAGCGAATTATTGAGCAGTACATTACCGCTAACATCAACACTCAGGTCTTTTCCTGGCACGTATCCTTTCTTCACCCACTGTTTATAAAGGGTAAATGAAGTAATTCTGTGAATTTCCTGCATTATATCAACAGGAATCAGATTTTCAACCGCCCAAATAATGGAGTCTGGCTCAAACCACATCACACGTTCAATACTGACAACCAACACCGCTGCAATATATTCAAGGGTCAGTTTAGTCGTTAAATCGGCAATTAGGGCTGACCCAATTTGGCTGTTGCGAGTCATGATTGCTCTCGCCATCCGGTCAGTTTCTCGGTCGAATTCCAAAGAGTTCATGCTTGGCTTTTGCGTTTTCTGCCTAGGATTTACGGGTCTGGAGTCTCCACCAGAACGTTACTGTTTCGCCAAGTATATCCAAAGATAGATGTCAGTTGGTATAAATTGTGTATAAAGATAACATAATTTCACTCTTGAATGGCTTCCAGCGCCACCTCTAGCGCCCGTTCTTTTTGCGGATCAGCGCCTTGGGCGTATTCTGGAGAGAAGGGAACCAGGATATCGGGTGTTACGCCTTTTCCTTCTAGTCGTTCGTCTCCATTCACGTAGACATCAGCGATGGCGACGTAAAGCAAGCTACCATCGGACATGAGAAATGGACGCCCCGCCACTACAGCGCCAGGGGTGGGCGTACCGACAACGGGTCCAATATCGAATTGCTGGAAACCATACGCCAGAATTTCTTTAGCACTGCGGCTTCCTTCATTCACCAGCATGACGACGGGTTTATTCCAGCCTGTGTAGTGAGTATATTGGGTACCATCCCGGAAAATCGTGGTTAAGCTTAAGTTTGGAGCGGTGTAGATGTTCAGGGCGGTGAGCGGTGCACCTCCCCATCCTTCTCTTAAGTCTACGACTAAAGTATCGGCTTGTTTGAGACGACCATAGATGAGTTCTTCTTCAAGCTGTTCTTGATAGTCATCACTGGCATAAGACCAGATATGAATATAACCGATTTTTTTACCTTGTTGTTCAATTATCTCAGTGCTGGCGTCCATGGCGTCGAGATACATGGTGGTTGTATCCAGCAATTTAGGGGTGACGGTGATTTCTTGCTGACTGTTGGGATTTGGCGATCGCTGAATTACCATTTTGACAGGAGTACCGGCTTGATCGGCAAAGGATTCAATGGGTTGGAAGGGGCGATTATCTACACTCAGAATGCGATCGCCTACTTTTAATCCGGCTTCAGCGGCTGGATTTCCTTCGAGAATGGCGCTGATAAAGGTTTGGTTGTCGATCGTTTTGGTGACGATACCAATGCCAGTATATTCTAGTTTGCCATTGGGAAAGAAGGGTTTGAGTTGTTGGCGTAAGTCGCGGTTTCTAGGTGCAAAGATTCCTAAGACTTGGTAATAGGCGGGTTGGTTGGGGATGTAGAGGTGGGTGTGAGAGGTGTTGAGTTCAGACAGCATTTGATTGATTAGGGTGGCGGCGGCTTCCCTGGATTGGGTTTGGCGGATTTGGGGTTCATAGTCGTCTTTGATGGTTTGCCAGTTGACGCCGTTAAAGTTGGGATCGTAAAAGTTATCATTGACGGTTTGCCAGACTTGGTTAAAGAGTTCCGTTTGGGGGTTGGTTGGTGTGGAATGGAGGGGGGAGTTGAGCCAGCTAAGTAGGATTAGACAGAGGCTAATTAGGGTGGCGATAATTAGGCGGTGATTTCGGGGAAGGGGAAATAGTTTCATAGTTGAGAGTGGGAGATATAAGCCTAGAACTAAAGTTCTGGCTTAAAGCTTAAACCCGTTAAAACGGGTTCACAGATTTATCTAGTTAGCTCGATTATTAGTTTAGCTTGAAGATGATACAGATCTTTGCGCTGTAATAAAGTACAGTAGATCAAAGTCCCCCTTCAGATCCCCCTCCCGTCCCCCTTCAAAAGGGGGAAGCCAAAGGATGCGGGAGCTTTTGGTTCCATGGGGGATTTAGGGGGATCGACAATGTAGCGCATAGCAGAGCAAACTGCTGTAAGTTTATTTGCTGGCGTCCAAGTTGACGATATCAGTGTCATTCAAGCGGGAAGATGTCAGAACACAAAATTTTATTGTAGGTTGGGTTGAGGAACGAAACCCAACATCCTAACCCTCTGATGTTGGATTACTCTCCAAGAAGGCTGTCGCTATCGCTGCGCGTCACGCCTACCTTCCAAGAGTTCAACCGACAAAGGTGATCGGCTCCCCATTCAAGCTCGGTTAGTGCTATTTAGATTGATTATATAAAACCCGCCTGTTAAGTTTCAAAACATAAGTTATGGGGTAAATATTGGGGTGAGAAGTTCTCGCGATCGCACCAATTTTTCTGTCCCTTTACCCTTACTTGCGATCGCGCTTTGTTTTTAGGGTTGTTTTGGCTAAGGTGGGGTTGTGGTGATTAGGGGTGATTTTGGGTTGAGGGTTGAGAGGTGGGAGGGTGGGATTTTTTAACGCAGAGGTTCGCAGAGGGAAGCGCAGAGGTTCGCAGAGGAGTTGGCGGTGAAGAAAGTTTCTGATATCAATGTAGGGGCGGGTTTTACTGTTATCGTATTTTTTTTACCCGGATGTTAGTAAACCCGCCCTTTGCCAAGGTTTTATTGAGTCAAAAGCTAGGTTAGTGCTGTTTAGATTAATTATACAATTGGCTTGCGATCGCGCTTTGTTTTTAGGGTTGTTTTGGCTAAGGTGGGGTTATGGTGATCAGGGGTGATTTCGGGTTGAGGGTTGAGAGGTGGGAGGGTGGGATTTTTTAACGCAGAGGTTCGCAGAGGGAAAGCGCAGAGGTTCGCAGAGGGGTTGGCGGTGAGGAAAGTTTCTGATATCAATGTAGGGGCGGGTTTTACTGTTATCGTATTTTTTTTACCCGGATGTTAGTAAACCCGCCCTTTGCCAAGGTATTATTGAGTAAACGCATTAGTTTGGCGGAGTGGCTATAGTATCAGATTGGTGAGTTATTCAGGGCTAAGATTTATCGCTGTCTTCATTTTTATTTAAGGTTAAGCTTTTTATATCCTTACCCTCAAGAATTGTTCCTTTAAGATTGGCTCCATTAAAATTTACTTCTGAAAAAATCACACCATCCAAAATTGCATTTTGTAGATTCGCTCCGCTAAGATTTACTTCTCGCAATGTCGCCTTTTCAAAATTAACGCTGCTAAGATTTGCTCCGCTAAGATTGACCTGTTGAAGATTGGCTCTGCTCAGACATGCGCCTTTAAGATTGGCTCCAATAAGATTTACTTGCTGAAGATTAGCTTCCTCAAGATATGCCTTTTCAAAAGTTGCTTTTTCGAGATTTAATTTGTAAAAATTAGCACCCCAAAGTAGGGCTGTATTAAAGCTTGTTTTTTTAAATTCTGCCTCAAAAAGCTGTGTATAAAAAAGAAAACATTTGTTCAAGTTCAAAAAATCAATGCATTTCATCGCCAGTACCTTTTCCAAAGATAACCTATTGAGTTGTAGCCTTGATATCCATATTGCAAAAGAACCTGGAGAATGCCAATGAATGTCTGAAATTTCCTTCGTCACACTCGCACAGGCATTTAACAAAGCCAATAACGCTTCCTCTGCATTTCGCGCCTGTCGCGTTTCTTCCTGAAAATTTGGTCTAGGATTTAAACCCTCCATTGGCATCCCATGACGCAACATAAACTCAATCAAGCGACATAATGTTTTCTGCCAATCGCGAACCTTTGATAAATCCTGTAAACGCATTTCATCACAGACGAATTGAAACAAGTATTCATCCATCGCTGATAAACCGCAGAGAGTCGCCCAAGTTATTAATGCCTCTCGTTCATCACAACCCTTGCGAAAATTACGCTTGCGTTCTTCTAAATCTTCATGGATAAGCCGAACTCCCTCAACAATTCGTTTTGCTGTCAGATATTCTCCAAAGCTTTTGTGGGTAAACTCAAAGGTTTTCTCTCTATTCCGGATCTCTCCACTTTCCCGAAAGTAAAAAGCAGTCAGCAAACGAGTAATACTGGCTCTTGAATCTTCTTGTAAGGTGGCTTGAAAGCGATCTAAAATCTGTCTTAGTCCACTATTATCGCAATGATCCTCAATTTCTTTGACACTGGTTGTCCTACCATCTCCATGCCAGCAAGCGAGGGCAATTTCCTCAAGAATCGCGATAAATTCATATTTTTCAATTCCCTCAGTCAAACGATAGCCATGCTTTTCATACCCTCGCTCATAAACAGCATCCAGCAAATCAGCATAGATTTCATTCAGATTCGTATCTTTTGAAAATTGCAGCTTATCTCGTTCAAAGCTTAATGCTACTAAATAATTTAATAATGGCTGTGCTGTAATTTCAACCAAATTATCTTTATCTAATTCTGGCGGTAAACCATCATAATGCTTACCTTTTGCCTGACCATAAAACTGCCACCAAACCTGGCGTTGATCTTCCTCAAGCAAATTTTGCTCATCAATATATTTTTGGCGATCTCTTTCTTTTTTTGTGACAAAATAGGGCAGAATATACAGCAGTTGACGCGGTTTGCGAAACTTGCTGCGGTTCGCCTGTACCACGACTTCTCGTCCCGTAATCAAAACCTGTACGCGAAGATGCTGATAATTAAATCGGTCAACTTCGCGCCGGACTTCTTCAACAAACTCTTTAGCCGCTTGTTCGGCAATTTTCCCCTGCATCGATAGCTCATCTAAGCCATCAAAGATAATCAGTAATCGCAATTCTCCATTTTCTCTGTCTAAGGGATTGTGAGACAAGAATCCTTCAACCTGGACAAATTCCCCTACCGCTTTTACCAAGTCATCTGATAATTTAAATAAGTGGAGGGGAATAAATAGAACTGGAATTTCTCCCTTTTCTGCTTGTTGTGCGGCAAACATTTTAGCAAAGGATGACTTACCACTTCCGGGTCCTCCACTGATTAAGCGAATCGCATCATCTGCTTCAGCATTCTGTAACCAGGTTTCCAATTCACTATTGAGATCTACAATAACTCGCTCATAGTTTTTATTCTCACTAATTCCTCGTTCAAATTTTCGCTCCGATTGTCCCGCCACCTCTCGCTCATAGTAGGCGCGTAATGGTACATAAACTTGTTTGAGGCTGAATGCTTCCCAAAATATCGGTTCATCTACCCGCTTTTGCAGCCGTGCGCGATACCGTAACCATCCCTGTTCTCGTCTCGTGGCTTGAGTAAAGGGTGTATCCAGAACTTGTTTTAAGGCAATATAATCTTGGGAATGCTCAACCCATTGGTCATTTAAGGCAAAAACAAAGTAAGCGGGGAGGCGACTACTGATCATTTCCGCTTCAACCTTTTTCTCCACATACCCCTCTAACCACTCAGCAAACCCCGTCTTCGCTTCTTGCACAATTGGCAAGTTTTGGGGATGCTGGAAAAAGTCGAGGTTAAGGATTAACTCGTTACTGGTTAACGATGCATTAAGACTTTTGTACAATTCTGTCAGATTATCGGGTTTCTGGTTTAAGAGTCCCCTATTTTCGTGTAACAAGTCTTGCATCGCTTGTATCAGGGAACGCACAATCAGCAATCCGGCAATTTCTCCGGGTTTTGCTTCTAATCCCAGGTTGTCGAGAACCTCAACGCCACTCTCCGCCAAGTCATCCCATTTCAGAAACGCGCCGTTAATGGCGGCTTTACCCAATGAGGCGAATAAACCCTTGGGATTGGCTTTTATCTCTTTTTTCCAGACTGAAACAGGCGGTTCGACTTTAATTCCCGGTTCCCTTGCCATAAAATTAATGGATGAAAGATTGTGCTGTTTCTAGCCTAACTAACTTTTTCACCATACCAGCCCTCACCCCCAACCCCTCTCCCAACCCCCCTCATTCCCGACATAGCCCGCTACATCTTTTATCATTAATGGTGCCGATTCCCCTTCTCTCTTGATGGGAGAAGGGGTTAGGGGATGAGGGTGAAACGCTCCCCCTGTATTAGTTCTCACCTTAAGTTGATACGGATGGCAAGCCTTGCGCCCCTACAAGCTGCTGGCACAAAATATCACACCCGGCTAAAACCTCTGTGCTACTGAAGCGTTAACCTCTGCGTTCTCTGTTTCCTAATCTCAACCGTTAACCTTAATTTTCGTCTGACTACTTACAGCAACGATTACTGACAAGGCGTTAACTGAGCCAAGCGCAAGGCAATTTCGTCAATCGCCCCCACTAATACCTGTCCCGATTGAGACGGTTGATTCACCATAATGCTAAACAAGATTTTCCCATAATAAGGATGATCCAAATACCCCGACAAACTTCTTACTCCCCGTAATGTCCCCGTTTTTGCCCGAATTCTGCCTTGAGTTTCAGGTAACCGTAAGCGATTTCTCAGTGTCCCATTTACCCCGGCAACGGGTAAGGAACGATAAAATAAATCATTGCCTTTGGCATACATCATCGCTTTTAATGTCGCGATTAATGCTTGCGGTGTGGCTACATTTTGCCGGGATAAACCTGAACCATCAACCTGTCGAAAACTATTCGGGTCAACGCCTAATGATGCTAACGTCTGCTTCACGGCAGAAGGTCCACCAATGTAACGCAGGAGGCTATCCGCGTAGCTGTTACTGCTTCTTTGGTTGGTGATTCTCACCCATTCATCTAACGATTTCGATTGAATTAAGGCTCGTGAATCCAGTCGTTGTAAAGCGGCGGCGGTGGTAAAGAGTTTGTTATTGGAGGCTGGGATGAGAAATTGATTGGCGTTGTGACTGTAGGAAATAGCAGGATTCGATACCGATTCCACCACAATCCCCCATTTGCCCCCCGCTAAATTGGGACGATTAATGATTGAGTCGATATACAGTCCCAAAAAATCGGGACAAACGCCACTTGTTCGACGTTCTGGAGGCGGAACAAAGATTTCAATCGAGTCGGCGCTTTTGGTTAAATTAGCCGCCGTTGTCGCCCTGGCGATGCTGGGAGTCATGACATTACCCATCGCCATCACACCGACGGTTAGCATGGCTAGGGATTGCTTCTGCCAAGGATTCATTGGTTTCATCGTCTGCAAGTCTTTACAATCTGGGCATCGTGAGAGAGAGAATGAGCAAAGCGCGATCGCTAATTGAGCAAGATAACATGATGCGGCTCATTGCGGCACGATAAGTTTGCTCTGTAGGTGAGAATGCACGGACGTAGCATACTACGTCTCTACACCACTCCATCAATTGCCAGGAATTATCCCTGAACACTGAACACCTTAGAACCCTGGGGACAGGGATTATGTTCCCGTCATTTTGATTTCTGTGGTTGTTTTTCTGGCTCAAAACGCTGTCATCAGGACGGTTTGCCGTTTTTCCTTCCAGAGAACGTGCGCGGTTCGTAGTAGGCGCTGTCTTCGCCATCTAATCTAATTGTGCAGGGGTGCTGAGGTGCACAGGTGCTCCCGAAAGCTGGGGGAGCAGGGGAAGATGGGGAAGATGAGGGAGATAGCAGACAAAATTTCTATTCTCTGTTCCCTGTCTAATGACGAATAACCACTTCTACACAAAAATAAACATAATTGAACATAACCGATTAAAAAATAAACATTTTTTAAAATTAAAATATTGACAAATGCGTAAAAATGTGAACCAAAATCAATCTTGCCAATACATTAAACCTGTATTATAGTTGGGAGTCCTGGCATTATTAGTGCTTGATTTGACTAATCGGTTGGAGAGCCAAACAGAATGGCAAAGTATTTCTTAATTGAATCAAGGAGTTCCTTTGATTCAACCCAAGTGACTCAAAATTATCAGTTGGCATCAGATTTAGCTAATGCCGGAAATGAAACCACCCTGTTCCTGGTGGAAAATGGCGTATTAGCGGCTCGTGCAGCGGCAGCGAATGGTTTAGCAAGTCTCAACGCGGTCAATGTATTGGCAGATGATTTTTCCCTGAGAGAACGTGGTATCTCAGAGACAGAACTGGGCAATGGTGTGCAAGTGGCGAGCATTGCGGCTGTGGTTGATGCCATGGCAGAAGGGCAAAAAACGATTTGGCTGTAACGGAAGATAAGTAAAAAAATGAGTACCAAAACCTTAACCTTTTCCATTATGGATAGTCCTTTTGAACAAGCAAGGACAACCACCGCGTTTCGGATGATTCATGAGGCAATTGAACGTGGGTATAATGTGAATGTTTTTGCTTACGAAGGGGCAGTTTCTTTAGCCTTTGCTCATCAAAAACCCCATGCGAATGCGGTTCATGGGAGAAGTGTGGAGGAAGAAGATCATCCCTTAACTAAAGATTGGATTACTGCATTACAGGAAAAAGCAAAAGCTAAGGGATGTCAATTAGATTGGATTAATTGCGGGCTTTGTGTAGATGAGCGAGGGGTAAATGACGCGATTGATGGCTGTCGTCGTGGTGCGCCGAGTGATTTATGGAAATGGGCGAGTGAGTCGGATGGAACGTTAATTATTGCAACGAAATAGGAAGGATTGGAGATATTAAGATGAAAGCGCTACAAATCATTGAATCTGCTTATCGCTGTACGATTGAAGAACAAGATGATCCATCAGTGTGGATTTCTCAAGCGATGAAAGGTGCTGGTGCGGATTTAGATATTTTGCTGAGAGGGAATGCGGTGAATTATGCCGTAAGTGGACAGGATGCCTCTGGACTGGTGTTTGGGGATAAGCCACAAACCCAGCCGCCTAAACTGGATCAAGATTTGCAGGGGGCCATAGAGAAGGGAATTACGGTTTATATTGTGGCAGATGATGTCAAATCTCGTGGGATTCCTGAAGGGAAAATGATTAACGGTGTGACTCAAGTTACCTGTCAGGATTTGCCCGGGTTATTTGGTAATTACGATCAAATTTGGCATTGGTAAAAATAATGCCGACGGCAATGAGGAATATCATGTCCGTTTAAACAGTACACAAGGTAAGAAATTAAACCGGACTTGATATCAGGGCGAAGCCTTTGGACAATAGGTTATCGCTGAAACCGATACTTGTGATGTATAGCAATCGCTATAGCGGTTAGGATACATCCGCCTTGTAGAGACGTTGCATGCAACGTCTCTACTCTCTCTCCAGAGGTTGATGGTTAACGTTGTTGAGTTGCCATTTGTGCCTCAGAAATCCAGGCGGCGTGGAAACCATAAGGAACGCGCTGAGGCATGAGTATTCGCGCCACTGGTTCATGGGTGAACTTTTGAGCATCAATGACCCATAATTCAGACCGTTTTTCTACAGCATCCCAAATCATCGTCAGCAACCAGCCATCATCCTCAGCCGTCCCACCTGGACGAGGGGCAAAGGCACTATCACCGCCAAACCGTCCCCGACCAAATTCATGAATTTGAGAGCTACCTGTTTCTAAGTCATACTTAATTAAACCGTCTAACAAGAGTCGGGGTCTCATATAAGTTGCCTGTCGGGAAGCGTACATATACCGTGTTTTCCGACCCGTATAATCATCATTGATGCGCGGAAATTCTGTGGCAATATCGAGGTCATTCAGAAGTTCTTCTTTCACTGCACCCGTTACTAAATTAATCCGGTAGCGATACATCCGGAAATGTTCAAATTCAGTGTCCCCACCTTCACCATTATCTTCTTGAGGAATAAACAGATAGGTATCAGGTGTGCGCGTGGACAGCAATACCACTTCGTCCCCTTCTTCCCAAGCGTTACCAACGTGGTAGAGCATAGAGGTAGAAATCTCAAACCAGCGGATTGTCCGGTTATCGCCATGGCGGGGTAGGATACCAATACGGCTGGAGTTTTGAGCCTCGAATTTAATCGGTAGCTGACCCAACATGATTCGCATGGGTCGAAATGTCAGGGGCATATCCAGAAACAGCGTATAGTTTTCGGTAATGGCAAAATCATGCATCATCACCGGGGCGGGAATATCAATCGGTACGGTTCGCAACAGTTCGCCTTCTTGGGAAACGACGCTGTATTCCAGATAAGGGGGAGCAATTGGAGCGAAACCGAAGACAATCATTTCACCCGTCACGGCGTCAACTTTGGGGTGTGCCGTAAACGTGGAAGCGAGTTTGTCGTTAAAGGTATACACGCCAACTGTTTCTAAGTCAGGAAGTCGGATTTGATAGGGGGCGCCAGCTTCCCACAGCGCCAGTAGTTTCCCGGCGTGCCACACACAGGCGGTGTTGGCGGTATTCTTCATCATCAAACCGTGAGGGGAATCAAACCGAGGTAGGTTCAGCAGTCCGGGCCAAATGGATTTCCCGGCAGCTTTCTCGTGTAAAAACCCTTCGGTTTGGATGTAGCGGTTACGGTAGCTAGCTTTACCATTGCTAATGTGGACGCCGTGCAGCATTCCATCCCCGTCTAACCAATGGTGGAGTCCAATGGGGGGAAATTGAGGGTTAGGACCATTGCGGAGAAACATCCCCGAAAGGTCTTGAGGAAGTTCGCCAATGACGGTTAAATTATCGGCAGTTACTTCTTGTTTGACTGGGGCAAAGTTGTCCGTCAAATAAAAATCTGCCATATCCTCAGCGAGGGCTTTAACATTCGCCGTCATGCTGAGGCGACTCAGGATTCCGTAGGGAACCCGCGCATAGTAACCCGCACCTTTGGCTACGTCACTAGCGATTGATGAGCGCTCCATTTGTAGAACGTTAGCCAAGAATTCGTTATCCATTAAAACGCTCATGAAGCGCTGCTGAAGCGTATTGGGGCGAGTCCCAGATGGCGCAGTGGTGGCGAGGCTTAGTGATTGTATCAGTTCCTGTTCTTGTTCGTCTAACACTCCTTCAGAATACATGAGGGCGTTGAAGGCTTCATATAGTTCCTGAAAATCTTCCTCGCTGGGATAATTTCCTAAATAAGCTTTTAACCAGCGATAACACTCATCACGCGGTACGGGCTGGTTATTTGATAATAAGGATTTAATTTCTGGATCATCTGCCAATCCTTTTTCATTTGCCACTCGCTGCAAAAATTCGAGTTCTTTCGGTTCAAGTACCCCATCAATCCAAGCCACCCCAATCAGGAGTTTGAGCAACTGCCGCTCCTTTTTGAGCCATTCTTCCTTGTTTGCCAGGAAAGTAGAGCGGGAAATGGGTACATCAAAATATTCGTCCGTACTTGCCTCTGGACGAACGTTTTTCTCACTGGTGTATACAATTTTGGCACGATCCGGTGTTTGGACAACAATATATAAGTCGGGATTGCCTTCAAACCGTTCAAACAGGCTTTGAAAATCGGCTTCTGTGTAGGTAATTTCAAATTGTCCCTGACTATTGGTCTTCACATATCCCAAGTTATCGCTCTTGACGATATCTTTATCAAAGGCTTCGACTATTAGGTTAGGAATCCCTAAACCACTTTCCGATTCGTAAACTCGTCCAGTGACTTTGAATGGCATAAAATGCTCCTGATTTCTCTGAAATGAAACATTAATGAAACATTATTGATGAGCCAGTTGTTAATACTTGACTAATCGGTCTCCCATCCACACAACAATTATTGCCTTGTCCCCTAGGGCAGTGGCAATCGCTGGCTCAATGGCTAGCGTTGCTATGTTGGTCTACTGGTTAATATACATCTTTAATAGACCCTTTTGCCGATTTTCTCCTAAACGTTAGATAGCTCAAGTACTACAAAGCCGCTATTTTGTCAAAAAAAGAGTCTGTTTTTTACAAAAATACATGCGCCAAAGGTGCGATACCCTCTGCACCATGTCTTGAGAAAAGGCGGCTCAAGTGACGCTAAATCAAGGGGTTTAGCTTGGCGAAAAACTAAAATACTGCAAATTGGACACAAAAAGCCAATGTTTATTTTAACATAAGGCTGAAACGACATAAATTCGTCAGTAATTGCGAATACTTCTCACCGATTTCTCGCCAATTAAGTTCTGTTAAGTGACAAAAAGCTAATTGAAATTGTAGAGAACGAAAAGTTTTAATTATTGGTGATATCTAAAATAAGAAACTCAATAACACAACAACTCCTAAAATAACTCCAATTAAAATAGCCGTCCCCACCATCAAATTACCAATCTCGTCCACCGTCCCCCGAATACCCCGAACCATCCGCCCTAAATTCAAGGGAAACCGAACCAATACCTGCAACGGAAGCGGTAATTGGTGCAATTCAAAACTATACCCAGGAGTACGCCTTGCTTCTACTTCAAACCTCCCCTTAACCCAGTTTATATCTCGTCCCTGCTGACGCGCTTCCCAAAGTAAACTTCCGGCTAACTGCAATAAAAAGGGATGCGTACCCCCCAACTGTTTTGCCAATTTCTGATCCGGGGGACTCAATGCTGCTTGTCCCTCTTTACCCTGACTATCGGATAAACGCACTAATTTCCACGCCTCCTCCTCCCGCAATTCCCCCAACGCCAACACCTGACTCAAATTAAAAAACGGCGAGGTGAGACGATACCGATGCTGATAAAATTCCAATTTCCGGGGAGACGCTACCACTACCATTAACGCACCACTATCGACTAGCGATCGCAGGTTATCAAAGAATCCATCATCAAATTCCCGATAATGGCGGATTAGTACTTCAAAGTCATCCAAACAGAGTACCGCTAACACGCCTTGTCGTTTCCAATGTCCCATGGCGCTACTAAATGCCAAGCGATTAAACTGTGGAACTCTCAGCGCCTCCATTAACCCCGGTTGATGCTGCACTTGGGGATGATTCCACAACAGTCGCCCAACCTTATGATAAAATCCCTCGTCCCCATGACAGTCGGAATTCTGAAGCGAAAGATAAATGCTAATAAACCGATCAGGTTGAGAAACGTATTCCTGATACGTTTGACAGAAGTGATAAAGCAGCCAGGATTTGCCAATGCGTCTGCGCCCGACCACATTTAAGCTACCGGGTAGGGTACCTGTCATCTGAGTAGTCATCTGTTGCAACTCCTCGTGGCGTCCCACAAAAAATCGGGAATCCGCGATCGCTGCACCGACTATAAATGGACAAGACGGTTGCACTGAACTCATGAATCAGAGGAAAATGACTCGACAAGCATACTCAACAGTTATCATTTTCTTCTACTTTGCAACCTTTCTCCTTCCCTTGTACCTTTTGCTTTCATAAAAAATTAGGCAATTCATCTCACCCCCCTAGCAGGAATGAAATGAATTGCCTCTTGACAAGTGTCAAAGCACCGATCAATTCGTAAGATTTGGCTGTAGTCAGCGGCTTTGAACCGCAACTACAGCCTTTTCGACAGGAGCATCCAGCACCCGCAGACTGGGAAACAGAAAATGATTTTCCTCAACATATTGAGCGCCAAATAAACCTTTTTCTGCCCAGAAATAACGGTCTGTCGTATGCTCATTTCGCTTAACTAGTAGCAAAGCGGGCGGAATAATCCCGGCGGATTGAATATATTTACGTGCTGCTGTAACCGGTTTATCTTCACCGCTTTCTAGATTATACTGAGGCACATGTTCTAGGATCTTGCGCCCCTCTTGGCGGCGGCGACTCTTGCGCTTACGTCTTCTTGCCAACCTCTTTACCTCCTCTTTTTGCCGACAGTTGTAATGTTAGTTACAAAAGCCGTCGTAAGTATATCTGCTTGAATCTGAAATATCAATATCTTTTTATGGTTTGATAGATCTACCTAAAATGCCTCAATGCTAAGTTTGAAAGAGGCTTTGAGCGATGAGCCTTTAAAAATCACGACCAAAAAAATTAATTTTTCGTTAAAAAAGTTCACAAAAAGCCGCCGGAGAGGGCTGGGGGGCTGGGAAGATGAGGAAGATGAGGGAGATGGGGGAGATGGGGGAGATGAGGGAGATGGGGGAGATAATAAAGAGCAAAGGACGAATGACAGTCATCCTACACCTTTTGGGTAATAGTCAGTCGTGTCAATTGTTCGACATTATAGAAAAGGAACCTCTATTGGGTTCTGTCGTAAAAGCCCTCTGGTGGTGATCACGCAATTCTCATGTTCATTCCTGCTAGTTCAGAATTTGTCGCCTTGTGTCAATCACAGGTTGGAATCCTCACTCAAAGTCTAGGCGCGGCGTTGAGTGCGGTATATTTAACAACGGATAAGCTCGACGAGGCAGCGCAACCTAAGCTGATTCCGGTAGTGGTCTATCCAGAAGCGGCGATATGGGAAGAGGAGGATACGGAGTTAACATTGCCCGATCGCATGAGTTCACTGGATACAATTCCCCGCCTTGCTGAAGCTGTACCTCGCCTTTTACCTCAACCTGCTGACGATCACCATGTCCCCGATTCCACCTCACTCTATCGGGATGACTATACCTTATCTCAAGGACGGCGAATGGTTTTGCCTCTAATCCACGAAGAAGTAGTTATGGGATTATTAGTCACAAGTCGCGATGATCGACCGTGGAATGAAAAAGAACAGACAGCGATTGAACGCATCGCTGGAACATTGACACTTGCCTACTTAATGGATCGGCGTCGGGCTTGGTTTGAGCAGGAATGGACTCAGCAACGCCGTCTACAGGCACAGCAACGGGATCGGCTTGATGATATCCTGCATCAATTTCGCAATCCCTTAACCGCATTGCGAACCTTTGGCAAACTGCTACTCAATCGACTGCAACCCGATGATAAAAATCATAACGTTGCCGCTAGTATTGTGCGGGAGAGCGATCGCTTGAAGGAATTGTTACAAGATTTTGATGAATGCTTAGATCAGGATGCACCAACAAATGAACCCCTAACCTTACCCGCATCAGCTAGCAGGGCGACTTGTCCACTCCCCGACTCAGACGAGACTGGGACAATTGTTTCTTCGGTTAACTCAGAACCAGAGACAGACGCACCAGCCATTCCGTTGCTTCCGGGTAAAACCCTAATTGTCGAGTCATTCACCGTCGCCGACGTATTAGAACCCCTGTTAATTTCCGCCCAAGCGATCGCGGGGGAACGGGATTTAGAATTACGTTACTCGATTCCCCAAGACTTACCCCCTGTGCGGGCAAACGCTAGGGCGTTACGAGAGGTTTTAAATAATTTAATTGACAATGCCTTAAAATACACGCCCGCTGGGGGGCAAATTGATGTGAAAGCAGGTGTGGGTCAACCTAAAGATGAGACGAGAACAATGGTGGGAATTGCGATTACTGACACTGGAGTTGGAATTCCGCCCCAAGATCTAGAGCATTTATTTGAGCGACGTTATCGGGGAATACAAGCCAACACAGGGATTCCGGGGAGTGGTTTAGGGTTAGCGATCGCCAAAACACTGATTGAACAAATGCAGGGTCAAATCGGGGTCTTTAGTCCGGCGCAGTCCCCGTGGACTCAACGCCAGTTAGACGTAGCGATTCGCCGTTCTGGGGGGAAGTCAACCCAGGGAACAACGTTTGTCGTTTGGTTGCCAATTCATGAATCATGAATTTGGATTGTAGAGACGTAGCATGCTACGTCTCTACATAATGACGCTAGTTGGTGCTGATAACTAAATTCTGATCAAGTTTCATATCTAAATCGGTATCCGGTTCAATCACAATCAGATCCACACTGTTGCGACCGAGGAAGCGTTGGATTAAGCTCAATGCTACACCAGAGCCTGTACCAATCAACAGTTCTTCGGTTGCGATCGCCCGATCTCCCGTTACCGCCGAAATCGCCGCCGCCGCCGCTGTACCGAGTGCAGCATTCTTGACCAAATTTCCGACATTACTACCTTGAGTGACTGTTTCCGTCGTGGTGATAACTTCAGACGAAGCATCAATAGTCATCTGCTGACCATTCATCACCAGTTTTTCAGCGACAAATTGAGCGCCCCCATTGGTCGAACGCAACGTACCCACAACCTCACTACCCGCTGGAATTAATACTGTACCATCAGAGGTGGTGATATTCGCATCAACAGTTAATGTCAAGGGTAATTGTTCGTCTTCTTCAGCGATCAGAATTTTCTCTCGGATATATTTAACTGGAATAGTTGTACCCGCAGGAATCGTGAAATTTTGAGCAACAGGCGTTGGATCAGCAATGTACTGAGAACTGACAACTTGTGCTTCTCCTTCACTCACCAAAGCTTGGTAAATAAATGCAGCGACTTCAGCACGACTAGCATTTCGCTGGGGATTTAACGATTTAACGTTAGGATAATTCACCACCAAGCGTTCCTCTGTAGCAGCAGCTATTGATGTCCGCGCCCAACTGGAAATGCTAGAGTCATCATTGTAGTAATTTAAAACACTGGTTGAACTGGCTGAATAATCCAAGCCATTTGCCAATGAAACTAAGACTTGTTCACGGGGAATATTTTGTTCAGGTCTAAAAACATTCCCTGGATAACCCGTTAAAAATCCTGTTTTATAAGCATCTTGGATTGCAGAATACGCCCAGTATCTTGAAGGGACATCAACAAAGTTTGTTGAACCCCGTTGATCGGCTTTATTAAAAGCCTGATTTGCCTTACGCATCATCGCCGCAAACTGGGCGCGAGTTACGGGAGCATCCGGTCGGAATGTACCATCCGGAAACCCAGCAATAATATCCCGTTGGGCTAATTCGGTAATAAAGTCTTCCGCCCAGTAGGTAGAAGAAACATCTGAGAAACTTGTGGTTTGGGCAAGCGCTGATGCACCTGTAACGAAGGGAGCGATCGCACCAGCCGTTAATCCAAAGGCTAAAAATGCAGCGGTTCCAGATTGCCAGGGATGAAAGTTAGACATTAAAGGCGTTCTCCAACACGAATCGTTCTGTTTGTTAAGTTACTAGACCGTTTAGAATTCCAGATGTTCCTAAAATTTTCCTACCCATTCATTAGATAAAGTTTAGCAAGAAAATGTTTTGCGCGTCACTGCTTTATGGGAACCTTTTCAGCGTGAATGACGATCCGTCCGGACAATTAGTTTCCGAAAAATAAAAAATCCTCTACTGACTTTTAGAGTAAAGGATAAAAGCTGAAGAAGCTGGGAAAGCCGATCTTTAGGGGCGGGTTTTACCCATAACGTTTTAGCCCTGTCGGTAAAATTTGACTAAACCTGTCCGGATAACATTTTGTGACACATCGATAACTGGACTAAACCTACCCTTGTGGGAGAAAAAATTAACTGAGAACTCAAATGACCAACCCCAATCCCACATTACTAAGATTGCTGGTCAATCCAGCGGTGGTAAAGTTTTTGAATGGCTTTAAGCACGTTATTATGAGTGGACTTGGGAGAAGTCTGGGCGGGATCGAGAAGCTGTAAGCGGGTGAGAAGTTTAGCTTCCTCAGTATCTACATCGCCATCGCTGTAAATTAAGGCACTAATCGCTTCAATCAAGCCTTGATAATCCTCTTGGCTTGCATGATCACCCAAATACTCTTGCACCCATCTATAACACTGGTCACTGGATACCGATTTGAGTTCGTTCAGCAGGGGTCGAATTTCTGGGTCTTCAGCCACATTAGATTGCTGGGCGACTCGGCGCAGATATTCCCGTTCCTCTGGCTGAATTCGACCATCGATCCAAGCCGCACCAATGAGAATCTTGACTAGCTGTTTGACATGAGAGTCTGTAACCATGACGTTTTTTGAAAAACTTCTGCTCTATCTATATCAGAACTGTTCCCAAAAATGCGCTTAGACGTCCTAATCTTTACCAATGAGCAGGCTTGGTTAAGGGAAGCTGGGGGAGCAGGGGGAGCAGGGGGAGCAGAGGGAGATGGGAGATGGGGAAGATGAGGGAGATGGGGGAGATGGGGGAGATGGGGAAGATGGGGGAGCAGAGGGAGCAGAGGGAGCATTTTTTGTAGGGGCGGGTTTTACCACTAACGTTTCGTTTTCACCCTGATATAACTAAACCCGCCCCGACCTGACCGTTCAATTATCACAAATGACCAATGACCAATGACCAATGACCAATGACTAATCCAGATGCTTCAATCTCACCATAAAAAAGCCATCCATCTGATGCTGATGGGGTAAGACTTTCAGCCAGCCTTGAGGCGTAGAAAAAGCGGTAAGTGTCGGCGGGGGTGCATCGATACGCCAGTGGGGATGACGTTCTAGAAAGGCTTGAATCACGGCTTCATTTTCCTGGGGATGCAAGGTACAGGTGGCGTAAACTAAGACGCCTCCAGGTTTTACCCAGGTGGTTGTCTGAGTTAATAGTTCACTTTGCAGTACAGAAAGTTCCTGAACTCTGGCTGGAGTACAACGCCAGCGGATATCGGGGCGACGGTGCAGCGTACCTAAACCAGAACAGGGGGCGTCGAGTAAGACAGCATCGGCTGTTTGGGTAAATTGGGGAAAATCACGGCTATCCCCTGGGCAGATTTGAATGGATTGTAATTGCAGTCGTTGGGTATTAGCTTTGACTTTTTTTAGGCGAGAAGCGGCTTTATCACATGCCCAGATTGTACCGCGATCGCGCATGAGTTCAGCCAGATGCGTGGTTTTCCCGCCCGGTGCAGCACAGGCGTCAATGATGACATCATTGGGTTGAGGATTAAGTAAATGACTCACCAGTTGAGCGCTACTATCTTGAATTGTCCACCATCCCTCGTTGAATCCAGGAAGCGTTTGTATTGAACCTGTACTTCCTTGGAAGCGTAAGGCTTGGGGAAGGTGGGGAAGGCGCTGAACCTGAATACCTGCGGCTTGCATCGCTGTCTCTACTGTATCGATGGAAGCGTTCAAGGGATTAATCCGCAGGTCAAGGGTTGGCGGTTGGTTGAACCATTGACAAAGGGCTTCGGTTTCCTCGATTCCGAATTGATTGAACCACAGTTCGATCATCCAGTCGGGAAAACTATAGAGAATACCCAGGCGCTGAATGGGGTGCGAGGGTAATTGTAAGGGATCGTTTAGTTGGGGATTGGTGTTTAGACGGGTATACTGTCGCAGTACCCCATTAACCACCCCGGCTAGTCCTTTTAATTGATTCGCTTTAGCCAATTCCACGCTGGTATTAACGGCGGCTGATGGAGGAATCCGTTGTAGATAGCGCAATTGGTATAAGCCCAGATGCAGAATGAAGCGCAAGTCTGGGGGCTGCTGGTGGGCTTTTTTCTTCCCCAGTTGGTCAATTAAAGCATCAAGGGTGCGGGCTTGTCTGGTAGTACCATAAACTAAATCGGTTAACAGAGCGCGATCAGGACGGTTGAGAGTCGTATGACGAAGCACTCGATCTAAAGCAATATTTGTAAACGCACCGTGGCTGTGGATATCTCGTAGGGCGAGGAATGCAAGTTGGCGAGGGTTTGCCATAAATAACTCGAAGCACTGTCATTAACGATAGGACAGTCTAGTATAAGAAGGCAGAAGGCGGTTGCCACATCATATTAATTAAGATTAATTGTAGTACAAAGGTTCAAAGGTTCTAAATTTAAAAGAGCAAGTGCTATTCGCATTTGAAAAAAAGCCACAATGACAGATATAACCTTAACTCCTGTGACCGTCTAGTTATCGTCACGTCATCCCAGGAATCATGAACAACTCCTCACCCACACCATCAACTTCCCGCCCTTGCTATCAGAAGATAAGCTCAGACTTTTTTATTAGACCAGAATTACAGGGAAAAGGACAAGGGTATGGGTTCCAAATTCCATCCCTGATTGTGGCGTCATCTTTTATCATAAAGACATCAAATTAAATCATATTTATCAATGAATGTTTGGCAAGCGGATTTTTATCGGCGTCCTCTGCAAGATGAAACTGGGCAAGTCTTATGGGAATTATTAATTTGTGACACCACAGGCAATGTTATATATCAATCATTCTGTCCTCAGCCAGATGTAACCCGTGATTGGTTGGTGTCTCAGGTGCAAGTCGCGGCGGCTAAGACAGGGTTACCTGATGCGATTCACATCTTTCGCCCCCAGTCGTTTAATTTGTTCCAGGAGGTAGGACAACAATTGAGGATAAAGGTAGAAGCGACACGACGCACTCCCGCCCTCAAGCAACGATTACAGGAAAGAACGTTAGAGTATCCACAGCTCCAGAATTACACCGGGGAAGCGTACAACCCCCTTAGCTTGGACAAACCACCACCTGTACCCTTACCCGAAAATCTCTGGGGCGATCGCTGGCGATTTGCTAGGATTCCCGCAGGGGATATTGAGGAAGGGTTTGCCCAACGCCCGATTCCAATTTTACAGATGCCAAATGAACTCTTACCTCTCCAATTAGGTTTAGCCTCAACAATAGCTGTTCCCGGAGTCGTGATTGATGGGGGGCGTCAGTCGATGCCATTAGCGCGTTGGCTGCAAGAGGTGCAACCTGTAGCGCTTAATTATATTCCCGGTGCGCCGGATGGGTTAATTTTAGAAGCCGGATTAGTGGAACGCTGGGTAATGGCAACCTTTGAAGATGAAGAAGTAGCGGCGGCGGCGAGGTTGTATGAACAGCGCAAGCAAAAGAGTCAGGGATTGCATTTTTTGTTCGTGCAACCGGATGATTCGGGAATGACGTATACCGGGTTTTGGTTATTGATGGCTGATTAATTTGGTCATTCGCCTTATGTCTTATGTTATTGGTTATTTATTAGACATTTTTAACCTTGATGAAGGGCGGGTTTTGTTGAAAGGTTATCCGTAGGTATCCAAATTAAATGGCTAAACCCGCTCCTACAGTTGGTTTTCATTCTTAGACCAAACCTATTTATCTGATTCATTCTGTTTACGCTCTTTGAGAAAGTATGTCGTCATTTCTCCCTTACCTTTAACATGAATTGAACCGCGTTCTTGAAAAACGTATTTATCCTTTAAATATTCACCTGATAGCACTGTTGATCTGTACTATAACTTATCAACAGAGTCAGACGGCAACCCTCAACAAGGTGATAAGCCGTGGAATTCTGCACCCGACTTTAAGTATGTAGCTAACCCCACAGCTAGTCATTCTTAGAGACAATTGATTCAGGTTTGGAGTAACTTGACGTCGCTGCTAAAATGGTGAATATTTGGGTTGGGTTTATACCAGTAAACCAACCTAAATATTCCATGTCTGGCTGAATAATTCCACTATTGCAGAGGGTAATGCTATATTGTTTGCGTTCCATTCAATTACAGCATCAATTATCTCGAAACGGGTAATGAAACAGTAACAATAGTTTGCTTATCCTGAACGCTTTCAATGACGAATTCACCCCCATGCAATTGAGTAAGGCGTTTAGCAATTGTTAACCCCAATCCGGAACCTTGCTGATCATAGAGTTTGCGCTCAAACTGTATATAGCCTCCCACTTGGACAATTTGTTCTGCCGTCATTCCTGTCCCTTGATTACTAATTGCCAAGACCAGTCGATTTTTTTCAACCATACTGGTGACACGCGATCGCGCTAAGAAGTTCTTTAGCGGTAAATGGTTTGGTCAGATAGTCATCGGAACCAAGTTCCATTCCTTGTCGCCAGTCATCTCGGCTGGCTTTAGCGGTGAGGAAGATGAAGGGAATCGTCTGTGTGGCTGGATTAGAGCGCAAGGCGGTTAACACCTCGTAGCCATCTAATTCTGGCATCATCACATCACAAACAATTAAATCGGGTAATTGTTGGGTCGCGAGTTGGATACCTGCTAATCCATTGTCTGACTCAGTGACCTGAAAATTGTTGGCTTCGAGCAACTCTAGAATATTGTCTCGAACGGATAATTCGTCTTCAATTACTAAAATCTTAGCCATAAGGTTCTGGCGGATGCCCAGCTATTTCGTTCTTGTATCCTAGCTGTTTATTTTTTAGCCATTCCAGGGGGATTTTACGGATATCAACTTGACCCCAATTGATTCATTTCAGTAGATTTACGGAGGTTATATAGCAGTCGCCAGGATCAGTAGGACATCAGATGAGGATCAGTAGGACATCAGATGAATGCCGTTTATTGTTTTGATGCACGTTTGGGTTTGACATTAAGGTTTGAATGCCGAACAGCTTACTACTTGTAGAAAACTCTAATTTAATTTTTTCTCCCCCAGCTTCCAGACGTTCCACCGGAACGTCTCTACAACCCCAACTCCTCTCTTTACAACGCTTGACGGCGTAGAAACAGCAGCAGATTATTACTCACCTTCTCAGACCAATGATCTTGGGGATAATGTCCGGCTTCTTCTAGTTCTACCAATTCGACATTCTTAATCATTTTGGCAAATTCTTGAACTTGAACCAAGGGAAGCCACGGATCTTTTATCCCCCAAAGAATCAATGTGGGTTGATTCCAGTTGCGAAACCCGGCTTCGATTTCTGCCATAGATGATTTAAGTTGCAGGTTTTTAACCGTCATCAGTAAACTTCGCCCTGCATCAGAACTGCTGAGAAAGGGACGGCGATATACGTCTAAATCTTTATCAGACACGCGATAGCCACTACCACCTTCTAAGGTGCGATCGACCAACAAGGGATCTTGGGTCAACATATCACCGACCAAGGGTAAGCCCAATTGCTTGATCTTCCACGGTAACTGACTCGCTGATGAGACAGGGGTGTTGAGAATGGCTAACCGTTCAACCTGATCGGGGTAACGCAAAGCGTATTGGAGTCCCACTGAACCCAGAAACCCTTGGACAACCAGATAAAATTGCTCGATTTGCAGATGTTGGATAAATTCTGCTAAGGCTTTAATAAAAGCATCTGGCGTATAGGCAAACTTACGACGGTCTGGTTTAGCTGAGAAACCCGCACCAATCCAGTCCGGCGCGATCGCACGGAATCCTTTTTCGGCTAAATCGGGCATCAGCGCTGACCATGAGTAACTCTGGGATGGCAAACCATGAAGTAGCAGAACAGGGAGTTGTGTGCTGGGATTAACCGGAGTGGCTTCCCGATAAAACCACTGTAGTGACCCGACCTGAATTGAGTTTTCCTGAATGGACACGCTTTTTTTCCTACACCTTGACCGTGCTTTGAGCTTACCGCCCTGTAGACGTTTGAGCAAGTTTTCCTGGTAATTTCCGATCTCCGGGAATTGTCAACAAATCACAACATATCCCCTGTCTGCTAAACAGATAGCCAACAGACTCGCTAATTGTAATAAATAATGAAGCAATCTTGTAAATAAGCGTTAACCATAGGAGATTTAATCATGAATGCTGCGGAACAAGCCAAGGGTTTAGAGGTAACCACCAAGATAGCCGCCATAGTCAACTTGTTTAAGTCCCAGTTTCCCGATGCCAAGGCGGACTTGAAACCTTGGCAAAATGACCCCGATACTCGCAATCTAGTTGATCCTGACTCAATCGATATCGGTTTTCACTTTCCTGGGTGGAGTAGAAAGTTACAAAGCCGCAGCATCTTACTACAAATTCGGTTTTACCAAGATCCCTTAGAACAGTCTCATCGCTTGATCGGTTTAGATGCGGCAGGATTTAATCATCAAGGAGAAGCGTGGCGACTTTCGACGGTTGAAAACTGGCAATGTGTCGGTAATTATCAGCCTGCGCCGGAGGTGAGTGACAAGCTTAAACAGTTCTGCCGACAAGTCTTTGAGTTATTCAGGTAGTCGAATCAGGTGTCGGTTGGCAAAGTGAGAAGACACCAAACACCATCACACACAAACGGTAGGGACACGACATGTCGTGTCCCCACAAATAGAATAGTGATGGTCGTTAAATTAACCAACAAACGCCAGACGCGGCTCAGAGACACCTGCGGGTTCTTGTCCCTTCAGGGAAGCTAGCATCGTATCCGCATCAGAAACTTCAAAGGGGTCATCTGGGCAGTTGTCGCTATAACCCGGTTCTGCAAAGAATTTTTCAATCTTGCCGTCGTTCACCAGCATCGAATAGCGCCAGGAACGCATTCCGAAACCGAGGTTGGACTTATCGACTAGCATTCCCATCTTGCGGGTAAACTCGCCATTACCATCGGGGAGCAAGAACACATTCTTTGCCCCTTGCTGCTTACCCCACTGGAACATAACAAACGCATCATTCACCGACAGGCAAATGATTTCATCGATACCCTGCGCCTTGAACTCATCATAGAGTTCTTCATAGCGAGGCAGGTGGTTGGACGAACAGGTGGGTGTAAACGCACCCGGTAAGGAAAATACAACAACTTTTTTGCCACCAAAGATTTCCTGCGTTGTCCGATCTTGCCAACGGTAGGGATTTGAACCCCCTACAGACTCATCACGCACGCGAGTCTTGAACACAGCGTCGGGTACACGATCAATAACAGCCATATTTATTTACCTCGTTTTACAGACAACTAGATTTTTGTTTGCTTTAGCTATATCTTACTATAACTCAGAATAATTCTGATTTAAGAATGAGTCAATAGTAATAATTACTTATTTTTCAGTTTAACTGCTAGACAAGTATAACTCCTAAAAAAGAGTGTTATAATTAAAGAACTGCTTATGAAAACGGTGAATACCATGCAGCAGCAAGCAGAAAACCTGATTAAAGTCTTGAAATCCAAGGGGTTGAGGGTTACCCCACAGCGATTTTCTGTCTATGCCAATTTGCTGACTCGTTTTGATCACCCGACGGCAGATCAAATCCTCAGCGATCTCAATCACCAAGCGCCAACGTCTTCTCAAGCGACTGTATACAGTGCGCTACAAGCCCTGCGGGAAGTGGGACTGGTGCGGGAAGTTTTATTAGAGGAAGGTGTCTGTCGTTACGATGCGAATGTTGATCGCCACCATCATTTTCGTTGTCGCTGTTGCGGTGCGATTAAAGATATTCCTTGGGATGCCTTTGAAAGCGTTGACTTGAACCGCCTACCTTCGGGTATGCAAGCTGAAAGCTATGAGGTGACGGTACATGGAATCTGCGATCGCTGTCAATAATTTGGGTCTGCTGAATAAGTCGGAGAAACACAACTGATCGATTAAGTAGTTATATAAGACGACAGTAACAATGAGCATTTATTGTCAACAATTCGGTCAATGATAAGGTTTAATAATAAATTGACTCCGAAAAAGACTTGATTATGGAATATACATAAAAAAAGACAAAAAACCTGCCGTAGCAGGGCAGACAGATTCATGACGAGGAAAGTAATAGCAATGGCTGTTTCT